>JAWLCQ010000027.1:0-40258 GCA_041687095.1 Phycisphaerae bacterium
GCCCCTGCGGAGCCCGTCCCCGTTTCGCTCGGTGGGTTTGTTTTCGAGGTCCTCTCCCCGTGGGGGCGTCGGTCTGTACACCATCCGAAGATGAGCGGGGATGAACGCAGATGAACGCAGATCAGGAGAAGAAGGATGAGAAGAAACAGGACAGGCAGTTCACAGAAACCTCTGCCCTCCAACCCTTTACTCGCCGATCCCTTGCATCCCGTGCATCCCTGCCCTCTCCGCATCTGCGTTCATCCGTCTACGCTTCGCTTCGTCGCGACGAGTCTGCGTTCATCCCCGCTGATTCTCGGGAATGCGGAGATGCCTGTGCCGCGAGGAGAGGGGTGGGAGGGCTTGGAATGGGAGGACTGGGATGGGAGGACTGGGATGGGAGTCGCGAAAATCGGAATAGTCTGTGCTGGGTTCGTTCCGCACGATTGGGAGGAGGCGTGATGGGTTTGTTTTGCATGGTCGGTACGAGTGGGACCGCGAAAGGGGGACAGGCACCTCCGGGGCGAACGGCATGCCCCTACGGAGCCAGTCCCCGTTTCGCTCGATGGGTTTGTTTTCGAGGTCCTCTCAGGGGGATGGGGCGTGCGGCTGAGCGGAGCGGAGGCGGTAGACGCGGCACTCGTAGGGGCGGAGGGTCAGGGGGCCCAGAACTCCCCCCGCCGCATCGGGGTAGTTGCAGAGGACGGGGTCGCCCGTGGCCGTCCGCAGCGGGTGGGGCAGGTCGCAGGCGGTGTCCGTCCCGCGGAAGTTGCAGAGGACCAGCCAGCACTCGTCGCCCATCGTGCGGGTGTAGGCGAAGAGGTCGGGGTGGTCGCCCAGCAGCAGGTCGAACCGCCCGTGGACGATGATGGGGTGCTGCTTCCGCAACGCGATGAGCCGGCGGTAGTAGTGGTAGACCGAGTCGGGATCGGCGAGGGCGGAGGCGGCGTTGATCCGCGGGAACTCGGGGTGGGCGTCGATCCAGGGCGTGGCGGTGGTGAATCCGCCGTGGGGGGCGGCGGGGTCCCAGGGCATGGGGACGCGGGCGTTGTCGCGGCCCTTGGCGCGGATGGCGGCGAGGGCGCGATCGGGGGGCCAGCCCCACTCGGTGGTGGCGGCGCGGAAGAAGTTGAGGGTCTCCACGTCGCGGCACGCCTCGATGCCCTCGAAGGGCACGTTGACCATGCCCAGTTCCTCGCCCTGGTAGACGTAGGGCGTGCCCTGCATCAGGTGCAGGCAGGTGGCGAGCATCTTGGCGGACTCCACGCGATAGCCCCCGTCGTCGCCGAACCGCGAGACCGGCCGGGGCTGGTCGTGGTTGCACCAGTAGAGGCTGTTCCAGCCCTGCCCGTGCAGGTCGGTCTGCCAGCGGGCGAGGATGGCCTTGAGTTCGGGCAGTTCGACCGGCCGCATCGCCCACTTGCCGTCCGGGTGGCCGGGGACGCTGTCGATGTCCATGTGCTCGAACTGGAAGACCATGTGCAGCGCCCCGGTCTGGGGGTCGGTCATCTCGCGCCCCTGCCGGGGGCTGATCATGGGGCACTCCCCGACGGTGAGGATGTCGTAGTGGTCGAGCACCTCGCGGCGCATCTCCCGCAGGAACTCCATCACCCGCGGGCCGTTGCACGACAGGGCGAACGCGGGCTGCAGAAAGCGGTCGCTCCGCACCGGGGCGTCGGGCAGGGATCCGTCGGGGGCGTAGGGCTTGGAGATCATGTTGATGACGTCCATGCGGAACCCGTCCACCCCCTTGTCCAGCCAGAACCGCATCAGGTCGTAGACCTCCGCGCGGAGGCGGGGGTTCTCCCAATTCAGGTCCGGCTGCTTGCGGGTGAACATGTGGAGGTAGTACTCCCCGGTCGGGGCGTTGTACTCCCAGGCGGACCCGCTGAAGACGGACTCCCAGTTGTTCGGTTCGCGGCGGCCGTTGGGGCGATCGACGGGGGCGCCCCAGAGGAAGTAGTCGTGGTAGGGGTTGTCGCGGGAGGTGCGGCCCTGGACGAACCAGGGGTGCTCGTCGGAGCAGTGGTTGACCACCAGGTCCATGACGAGGCGGATGCCCCGCGCGTGCATGCCGGCGAGCATGGCGTCGAAGTCGGCCATCGTGCCGAACTCCGGCAGGATGGCGCGGTAGTCGCTGATGTCATAGCCGTTGTCGTCGTTGGGCGACTGGTAGACCGGGGAGAGCCACACCACGTCCACCCCCAGCCCCTGCAGGTAGTCCAGCTTGCTCGTGATGCCCCGCAGGTCCCCGATCCCGTCGCCGTTGCTGTCGCAGAAGCTCCGGGGATACACCTGGTAGACCACCGCTTCCTTCCACCACGGGGACGCTGCGCTGCTGCCGGCTGCCATGCGATTCCTCTCTCCCGATCCGTCCGATCCCGGACCCACTCCCGCCGCCCACGCCGGGCCGCGTCCGGGCAGTATACCGCGTCGAGGGCGCCGGGGGGGACTCGCCTCTTTCAACGAAGGTCTCAACGGAGGTCCTTGTCCCGTCGTTCCCGTCGTGGTACATCGGGGCGAGAAAGGAACCCCGCGCGTGAAACAACCCAACATCGTCTTCATCCTGCTCGACGACTTCGGCTGGACGGACCTGTCGTGCTACGGCAGCGCCTTTTACGAGACCCCGCACCTCGACCGCCTGGCGGGCGAGTCGATGCGGTTTACCGACGCCTACGCGTCCTGCCCCGTCTGCTCCCCCACGCGGGCGAGCGTGATGAGCGGGAAGTACCCGGCACGGCTGGGGCTGACGAACTTCATCGCCGGGCGTCAGGCCGGGCACCAGGACCGCGCCCGCCTCATCGACGCCCCGTACGTGCCCTACCTGTCGACGGACGAGAAGAGCCTCGCGTCGGCACTGCGGGAGAGCGGGTACGCGACGTGGCACGTGGGCAAGTGGCACCTGGGCGCCGAGCCCTACTGGCCGGGGAAGCACGGGTTCGACGTCAACGTCGGGGGGTGCAGCATGGGGCACCCCTGGAAGGGGTACTTCAGCCCCTGGAGCATTCCGACGCTGGAGGACGGCCCGGCGGGCGAGTACCTCACCGACCGCCTCACCGACGACGCCATCGCCCTCGTCCGCGCGAACGAGGGCCGGCCGTTCTTCCTGAACCTCTGGCACTACACGGTCCACACCCCCATCCAGGCGCCACAGGACCTCATCGACAAGTACGAGCGCAAGGCCCGCGCCCTGGGGCTCGACCGCGTTCGGACGTTCGAGGAGGGCGAGGCCCATCCCAAGAGCCTCAGCGTCAACCAGCGCATCCGCCGCCGCCTGCTCCACTCCGACCCCGTCTACGCGGCCATGATCGAGAACATGGACCGCAACGTCGGACGGCTGCTGAAGGCGGTGGAGGACAAGGGCGAGTTGGACAACACCATCGTCGTCTTCACCAGCGACAACGGCGGGCTGGCGACGGTCGAGGGCAGCCCCACGTGCAACGCCCCCCTCAGCGAGGGCAAGGGCTGGATGTACGAGGGCGGGACCCGCGTCCCGCTGATCGTCCATTGGCCCGGCGTGACGAAGGCCAACCGCTTCTGCCGCGAGCCCGTCACCAGCACCGACTTCTACCCCACGCTGCTGGAGATGGCCGGTGCGCCCGCGCAGCCGCAGCAGCACGTCGACGGCCGCAGCCTCGTCCCGCTGCTGCGGGGCGAGGGGCCGCTCGACCGCGACGGGATCTTCTGGCACTACCCGCACTACGGCAACCAGGGGGGGACGCCCGGGAGCAGCATCCGCGCGGGCGACTGGAAGCTGATCGAGTTCTACGAGGATGGCCGCCTGGAACTGTACAACCTCCGCCAGGACATCGGGGAGACGCGGAACCTCGCGGGCATGCGCCCCGAGTTAACGCGCGACCTGCACGGCCGCCTCTGCCGCTGGCGCACGGAGATGGAGGCCCTCGCCCCCACACCGAATCCCGATTGGCCGTGGTAGGGCGCAGCCGCTCTGCGGTGCCGGGGCGCGCCCTACCACAACTGCCCGTCGAAGACGCCCGAGTGGGAGAGGCCCGACGCGTCGCTCCAGCGGCTGACGGCGAGGCGGAAACTCGCCGTCCCGCTCCCCTGCACCACCACCTGCAGCAGGTCCAGGGCGTTCACCCGGGCGAGCCCGCCGATGGCGAAGGCCCCCCCGAGCGAGGTGGCGGATTCGGCGGGCGGCTCGGGGAAGGGGAGCAGCGCGGCGTCCGCCAGCAGCCAGTGCGTGTCGCGGCCGCGTTCGTCGGCGGTGAGGTAGGCGGCGTTGGTGAGCGTGGGGGTGGGGATGGCGGAGAGGGCCAGGACCTGGTGGAGGTCGCCCGTGACGGCGTGACCGGACCCGCTGGCGGCGGCCCCGGCGATGACGTCGGCGGGATCGAGGGCGGCGAAGTGGAAGACGAACCGCCGCAGGCTCGTGCCCGGAATCGGCTGGCGCCAGACCTCCATGCGGATGCCCTCGCGCACCTGGGTGGCGGCGACGGAGTCGGAGCGGGCCTCGAACTGGCCCCAGGCGAGGAAGTGGGCCGCCCCGCTGCGGACGACGCCGGCGGCGATGGCGGCGAGCACGTCGGGGTTCGCCGCCCGGTACGCCGCCTCGTCGAAGTAGGGGGAGGGGCGGCGGGAGGGCTCGGACTGCCCGTAGAGCACGTAGTGCTCCAAGCCGCTGCCCAGCGCCCCCCCTGCGACGACGGCGGCCACGTCCGGGTTGGCGGCGAGGTAGAACGCTTCCTCGAAGTAGGGGGACGGCTGGTAGCCGGCGGGGTGGCCCTCGGCAAGGAAGTGCACGAACCCCGAGGCGTAGGCGCCCGTGGCGACGGCGGCGGCGGCGTCATCGTAGCGGCCGAGGTACCAGGACTCGGAGAACAGCGGCTGCGCGGGGCGGGCCTCGTAGCTGCCCCAGTGCACGAAGTGCTCGAAGGCCGGAAACGCCGTCGCCGCCACGTCGGGCGCCATGCGGAGGTAGTAGGCCGTATCGAACAACGCCGACGGGTTGCGCCCCTCGTGCTGGCCGTAGCGGAGGAAGTGCTCGAACGCGCTGAGCGCCCCCCCGGCCGCGACGGCGGCGATGTCCGGGTTCGCCGCCAGGTAGAACGACGTATCGAAGTGGGGCGACGGATCGAACTCCCCGCCCCAGCGCCCGACGGTCAGGAAGTGCTGGAAGGGGGCGGCGGCCGCCGCGGGAGACTGGCGGGCGTGGAAGCTCACGTCGAGGAAGGGGGAGGGGTCGCGGTTCTCGAACTGCCCGTACTGCAGGAAGTGGTGGAACGCGTTGATGCCCCCGCCGTTGACGACGGCGGCGACGTCGGGGTTGGCGGCGAGGTAGTAGCCTCGATCGAAGAGGTAGCTGGGGCTGCGGTTCTCGGCGAGCCCCCAGCGGACGAAGTGCTCGTAGACGGACTGGAAGGGCCCGGCGGGGGAGGCGAGGGCGGCGACGTCGGGGTAGAGCGTGGCGTACCACGTTGCGTCGAACGCCGGCCGCACGTCCAGGACGGCGACGTCGGGGGCGGCGGACCACCGGACGTTGTCGGCCTCGTCGGACTCCGCGACCTGGGAGTCGGGATCGATCATGGCCCCGCAGTAGTAGCTGCCCCCGGGGGCGTCCCACGGGATGTGCGGGTCCCCGGCGGCCCAGGCCTGGCTGATGGCGTCGATCCCGGCGGGGACGTCGATCCGCAGGATGACGAGGTCGTCGGGGTCGCCCCAGGTGCGGTTCTGCGAGAGGCGGACCTCGACCTGGGCGGGGCCCGAGGGCACGAGCCCGTCATTGGCGAGCCTCGCGTCCCACCATCCCATGGGCTGGTGGGGCAGATAGGTCCCGGCGGCGTGGCGAAAGAGCGCGATGGCGAGGTCGGGGGCGGGGCTCGGGGGGGCGAAGGCCTCCGCATCGCCCGCGAGGGCGGCGGTGAGGAGCAGGCGGGGCTCCAGCGGTTCGAGGGCGCCGGCGGGCGGGGCCGCCGCGGATCGCTGGCGAGGGTGTTGGCACGCGGTGGGACGGGCCATGGTCGCTGCTCCTTCTCCATGCGAGGCCATCGGGATCCGGCCCATTGTAGCCCCAAAGGCCGCCGCCCCCAAGACAACCTCCGGGAACCCGAGCCGGGGTCCGTGCATCTAACCGGACAGCGAATAGCATTGGGGACCGTAACGTCAAACCCAAGGAGAATGGATCATGGCCGTCACGCACAGTGTGCTCGCCCTTGCAGGCGTCCTCGCCCTCGGTGTCACCATCGCTTCAGGCGTAGAGCCCGGGGGCGATGCGGCAGCCCCTGCTTCCGCCGCGGACGCCGCCGCCGACACCGCGAAGGTCGTCCAGGGCAACACCGCCTTCGCCCTCGACCTGTACCGCCAGCTCGCGAAGCAGGAGGGAAACCTCTTCTTCTCGCCCGCGAGCATCCACACGGCCCTGGCGATGACGTACCTCGGATCCGCCGGTGGGACCGCCGACGAGATGGCGAAAGCCCTGCACTACCCGCTGCCCCCGGACAGGCTGGCGGGCGTGTACGGGAAGCTCATCGGGCAGCTCAACCGGGCGCCCGAGTTCGTCAACTTCGAGCCCGATCCCCAGAACCGGGACGGGGAGTGGAAGGAGGTCCGCAAGCCCGCCTACGACCTCGTCGTCGCCAACGCCCTGTGGGGCCAGAAGGGCTATCCCTTCAAGGACGACTTCACCCGCACCGCCGAGAAGAGCTTCGGGGCCGGGCTGAACCAAGTGGGCTTCGCCGACCCCCCCGCGGCCGCCACGACCATCAACGACTGGGTCGCCAAGCAGACCCGCGACAAGATCCAGGACCTCGTCCCCGCCAGCGCGCTTGATGCGCTGACCCGCCTCGTCCTCACCAACGCCGTCTACTTCAAGAGCAGTTGGGCCGAGAAGTTCTACGAGAGCAACACGAAGGATGCCCCGTTCCACGTCTCGCCCGAGCAGTCCGTGGACGTGCCCCTGATGTACCAGGAGGACGAGTTCCCCTACGCCGAGACGGACGAACTGCAGGTGCTGGAGCTGCCCTACGTCCGCCACGCCCTGTCGATGGTGATCCTGCTCCCGCGGGAGAAGGACGGGCTGGGGGCGCTGGAGGGGGCGCTGTCGGCGGAGAAGCTCGATGCGTGGCGGAAGGCGGCGACGGCCGTGCAGGTGAAGGTGCACCTGCCGAAGTTCACGTTCACCTCGTCGTTCGATCTGGTGGAACCGCTGCAGGCGCTGGGCATGCGGCGGGCGTTCGGGGGGGAGGCGGACTTCTCGGGCATGACGAGCGCGGAGGACCTGCACCTCACGGCCGTGCTGCACAAGGCCTTCGTCGCCGTGGACGAGGAGGGCACCGAGGCCGCCGCCGCCACCGCCGTCGCCGCCGCCGCGGAGGCCATGCCCGAACCGCAGGAACCCAAGGTCTTCCGCGCCGACCACCCGTTCCTGTTCCTGATCCGCCACAACGCCACCGGCGAGGTCCTCTTCTGGGGCCGCGTGAGCAACCCCAAGGAGTGATCCCGCCCCCGGCTGGATGCGGTCGAAACTCGAAATCCCAAACGAGCCCCCGCGGTGCGCAAGGGCCCTTGCGCCTCGGACGCGCGCACGGGGCCCCGCGTTTTTCCGAAATGAGACTCCCCTCTGGTATTCCCGTCCCCGTGGCCAGAGGGTATTGTCTTGTGAACGGATTGAAGCAGCAGTGAGGCATTGATGCCGTTCTGGCGACGACAGGGCTATGAGGAACTGCCCGCACTGAGTGTGCGGAGGGGCGAACTGCGCCGCAGCCTGCGGTACGTGACGGCGGGGTACGTGTTCGCCGTGCTCTTCATCGCCTCCTGCGGGGGGGCGCACTTCATCGTCTTCGCCCGCATGGCGGGGTTTGGGGATCTGCACTTCGGGCTGCTGGCGGCGATCCCGTACGTCGCCACGCTGGGCCAGCTCATCGCCTCGATCCTCGTCGAGCGGTCGGGGCTCAAGAAGTTCCAGTTCATCGAATCGGCGACGATCGCGCGGTCGCTGTGGACCGCCGTCGCCGCCCTGCCGCTCCTGCTGGCGTTCCCTTCGGGGGCGGCGGTGTACGCGGTGCTGGGGATCCTGCTGCTGTCGAGTTTCGCCGGGGCGCTGTCGGCCCCGGCGTGGTACACGTGGATGGGCGACCTCATCCCCCGGCGGATCCGCGGGCGGTATCTGGGGCACCGCGCCCGGATCGGGGCGTTCATCCAGATCCCGTTCGTCATGGCCCTGGGCGTGCTGTTCGACATCGTCAGCGTGGACGGGGCGGAGGAGACGGCCCTCGATCAGCCCCTGTTCCTCTGGGCCGCCTGCGGGATCTTCGTCCTCGGGTCGGTCCTGGGGGTGACGGACATCCTCCTGTTCCGCCACATCCGCGACGTCCTGCCCTCCCGCCGCGTGCCCGATCCGCCCAGCCCGGCGATGACGCTGTCGCTCCGCGAGCTGTTCGTCGACCCCCTGCGCGACCGGGTCTTCCGCCACTACGTCCTCTACGGGGCCACGCTCACCTTCTCCGTCACCGTGGGCGGATCGTTCTTCTGGCTGCAGGGCATGGAGGTCCTGGAGTTCAACAAGCTGGCGATGAACGTGCTGTTCCTCGTCCTGCCGCCCATCGCGGGCGTGCTGTCGGCGAGGGCGTGGGGGAAGGTCATCGACCGCTGGGGCCGCAAGGCCACCCTCTTCCTCGCCACGCTGGGCACCGTGCCCTCGCTGCTGCCCTGGCTGCTCATCACCCGCGACATGACCGGGCCCGTCTGGCTGCGCGAGGGCGTCAACGCCCTCGTCCGCTCCGTCACCGGGCAGGGGAGCGAGTGGGCCTGGATCACGCCCGAGACGCCCGTGGGGGCGTACCTGCTGGCGTGCTGCGGGGTGGTCATCGGGGGGGCGACGTGGATGGGCGTGGGCATGGGGCAGGAGAACGTCCTGATGGGCTTCGCCGACGGGCGCGGCCGCTCCAAGTACGTCGCCGTCACCGCCGTCCTCTTCGGAGTGGGCGGGGTGCTGGGCGGATGGGTGGGGGGGGCGGTGGCGTCGGCGCTGCACGGGCTGCAGGCGGACCCGCTGGGCCCCCTGGGGTGGAACAACTGGCAGGTCGTGTTCCTGCTGTCCATGCTGGGCCGGGCCGGGTGCGTCGGGTGGCTCCTGGGCATGCCCGACCCGGGCAAGGCCCGCGTCCGCCACGTCATCCATATGATGATGTCGAACGTCTACAACACCGTCACGCCCGGCCTGTTCCGTCCGCTGCGGATCTTCGGGTGGGGCCGTTCGAAACCCGAACCGCCGGAAGATGCTGAACCATGACGCTGTTGCGCAGGAAGGGATTCGACGAACTGCCGGCGTTGAGCATTCGCCGGCGCGAGCTGCGCAAGAGCCTCCGCATCGTCACCGCCGGGGCCGTCCTCGCCACGCTCTGGTTCTCCTGCTGCGCCGGCAGCACGGTCGTCGTCTTCGCCCGCATGCTGGGGTTCAGCGACTTCCACTTCGGCCTGCTGGCGGCGATCCCGTACGTCGCGACCGTCCTCCAACTCGTGGCGGCCGTGATGATCGAACGCAGCGGATTCAAGAAGCACCTGTTCATCTACTGCAACAGCCTCCACCGCCTGCTGTGGCTGGCGATGGCGGCGATTCCGCTCGTGCTGGCCGTTCCGTCCCTGGCGGCCGTGTACGCCATGCTGGCGCTGACGACGGCATCCTCATCGGCGGCGGCGATGGGGACCCCGGCGTGGATGACGTGGATGGGGGACCTGATCCCCAAGCGCATCCGCGGGCGCTACCTCGCCAACCGCACCCGCGCGGGCGTGCTCATCCGCCTCCCGCTGGTGATCGGGATCGGGATCGCCCTCGACGCCGCCACCGTCCCGGGCCTCCCCGAGACCGCCGCCGACCAGCCCATGCTGCTGTGGGTCATCATCGGCATCTTCGCTTTGGGGGCGGTCCTGGGGACCATCGACATCCTCCTGTTCCTCCGCATCCGCGACGTGATCCGGTCGGACCCAAGCGACCCGAAGGCCCCGCCCGCCGTCCCCCCGAGCCCCGAGCCCCGGCCCCTGCCGCACCCGGCCGCCGCGTGGTGGACGCGCACCGCCGCCCGCCTCCGCACCCGCCGCCCGATCGCGTGGCTCGCCCGGAGACGCACCGTCGCCCTGCTGCGGTCGCACGTCGGTCCACCGCTCCGCCAGCGTGTCATCGTTCCGCTCCGCGAGCGCGTCCTCGCCCCGCTGCACGGCCGCGTCGCCCAGCCGCTGGGTGAACTGATCCTCGACCCCCTGCACGACAAGGGCTTCCGCCGCTACGTCCTGTTCGGGTTCACCATCACCTTCGCCGCCACGGTGGGGGGGAGCTTCTTCTGGCTCAACGCGATGGAGAACCTCGGGTTGAGCAAGCTGGCGGTGAACTTCGTCTTCATGGTCATCAGCCCCCTGGCGGGGATGCTGGCGGCGAGGCACTGGGGGAGGCTCATCGACACCTGGGGCCGCCGGCCCACGCTCGTGCTCGCCACCATCGGCACGTGGGTGTCGATGTCGCACTGGTTCTTCCTCACGCCCGACACGCCGGTTCCGGGCTTCGTCCCCGCCGCCGTCAACTCCGTCGCCCACGCCATCGGGTCGCTGGCGGGCCGCCCCGAGTGGACCTGGATCACGCCCGACATGCCCGTCGGGGCGTTCCTGGTCAGTTGCCTGTTCGGGATCGTCGGGGGGGCGGCGTGGACGGGGGTGGCGCTGGCGCAGACGGGGGTGCTGTTCGGGTTCTCGGACGGGGCGGGGCGGACGCGGTACGTGGCGGCGGCGGCGGTGCTGCTGGGGATGGGGGGCGTTCTGGGCGGGATCGTCGGGGGCAAGATCGCCGACCTCCTGGAGTTCCTCCAGCACGACCCGATCGGCCCCTTCCGCTGGAACAACTGGCACGTGGTGTTCGTGGTGTCCCTGCTCGCCCGCTTCCTGGCCGTCGCGAGCCTCAAGAACATGCCCGACCCGGGCTCGCGCCCCGTGACCGACCTGGTCCGCCTCATGCGGACCAACGTGTACAACTTCATGGTCCCGGTGATGACCTTCCCGCTGCGGGCCTTCGGCCGGCGACGCCCGCCGCGGAACGGGTCCGACGAGGACGGCGGGGGGACGTGGGGCGGCGGACCCGATGGGAGCTGAGGGGGAGGTTAGAGGTGAGAGGTGAGAGTGCGAACGTTCTGGCATCCTGCGCGGTCCGGGGCGGTGAAGACGCTTGATCGTGTTCCCGAATCCGCCTCCGCCAAGGCCGCCAGAGCGCGTGCACTCTAACCTCTAACCTCTAACCTCTAACCTCTAACCTCTAACCTCTGCCGCGGCTTGCCTCGCGTGTGGGGCGGCCGCGGCTGGCACAACGTCCTGCGCACAGGTAGAATCCCCCCATGGCCCACGAGATCGAGCTGAAGTACAAGGTGGAGGCGTTCGACGTCGTCGAGCGCGCCCTGCGGGCGGCGGGGGCGGAGTTCGTCTGCACCGTCGTGCTGACGGATCGCTACTACGACACGCCCGACCGCGACCTCCTCAAGCAGGACTGCGGGGCCCGCATCCGCACGTGGGAGTCCGTCCAGGGCAAGGAGGGCGCCAAGGACCCCCGGCCGCAGTTGACGTACAAGAGCCCCGGGGACCCGGACTCCCGCGCCAAGGTCCGCCGCGAGTTGCAGACCCGCATCGACGACGCCGACATCCTCGACGAGATCTTCCGCAACTTCGGGCTCGAGGTCACGCTGAGCATCGAGAAACGCCGCACCACCTGGCGACTCGATGAGTGCACCATCGAACTCGACGAGCTGCCGCTGATCGGCTGCTTCGTCGAGATCGAGGCCCCCTCCGCCGACGCCATCGACGCCATGGCCGAGCGGTTGGGGCTCACCGGGGCGCCCAGCAAGGACCACTACATCAACCTCCTGCTCGCCGCCTGCGACCGCCTGGGCACGCGCTGCCGCCACGTCCGCCTCACAGGCTGCCGCAACGGGCCCGCCCCCGGCTGCGCAGGGCAGTGACCCGCTCCGAGACTGTCTCAGAACCGATCAGAGATGGGTGTCACCCTTAAGCGGCGCTGTTCAGCCGCTTGGGGGTGTCCGTCCCGAACACCCCCAAGCCGCGTGAAGCTGCGGCTTGAGGGTGGCACCCACTCCGCGTCGATTGTGAAACGGTCCCTTCGACGCGCAGCAAGGGGCGATGCGGCGGGGGATATTTCCTGTCACCTTTCTCGGGCGTTTGGGCGATAAAGAGGCCTATGCTGGTGCGATCGTGCCAGCCGCGCTCGCTCGCTCGGTGGGCGCGCGGGTGTGTCCGCGCGCCGCGCATGGCACGAGCGGTACGAGAGTCCGGCCGAACCCGGACGCAAAGGAGAGCCAATACATGGCAAAGACGTGGATCGTATGTCTGCTGGCGGTGTCGATGGTCGCCTTCATGGCCGGGTGCAAGCGGACGGCCGACGACGTGGTGGACGATACCATTGGTGCACTTAACGACCTGACGGAAGTCCTCAAGGACGTGAAGGACAAGGCCTCCGCCGAAGCCGCCAAGCCCAAGATCGAGAAGATCGTCGCCCGCGCCAAGGATCTGCAGAAGGAGGGCGAGGCGATGGAGAAGGAGATGAGCAAGGAGGAGAACGAAGCCCTCGAGAAGGAGTACAAGCCCCAGGTCGAGAAGGCCGTCGCCGCCATGCAGGCGGAGATGATGCGGATCGGCCAGGCCGCTCCGGACGCGATGATGATTGTCGCCGCCGCGATGGCGGGCATGCGGTAGCCAACCGCCGCGAGCAGCTCTGAACATACGGAGAGGCGGGTGCGGGTTCATCACCCGCCCCGCCTCTCCGCGTTGTGCATCCGTCGACCGCTCCCGGGGGAGCGTCATGCGCATGGCCGGCAATTCGTGCGGGCCGTTGGTTTGACGTGGTTGCTGCGCTTCGCTCCGCAAGCCACGGCACCCGCGCGAGGATCAAGTGGCACCCGCGCGAGGATCAACTGGAACGCGTGCTACTCGTCGAGCTTCCCGATGGTCAGGCCCAGGGGCAGCGGGGCGGGGCGCTCGCAGGTGCTGGTGAGCTGCACGTGCTTGCCGCCGTCGGACGACTCGTGGAACGCCTGCATGATGTCCAGGACGTGGAACGCCATCTCCGCGCTGCAGCGGTGGGGGCGACCGGTGCGGAGCCCGTAGGCCATGTCGGCCGCCCCGATCCCGCGGAAGTTGTCCGCGTAGGGGAAGGCGAGGGGGACCTCCTTGGCGTCCCCCCCGGCGCGCATGACCCAGACCTGCCCGCCGAACCAGTTGGGGTCCGGGACGTACATCGAGCCCGCGGTCCCGTAGACCTCGATCCGCGGGAGGTTGTGCCCCCAGATGTCGAAGCTGGTGACGATCGTGCCGATCGCTCCGCTCGCGAAGTCCATCACGCCCGCCACGTGCGTGGGGACCTCGACGGGGACGCGCTTGCCGAACTTCTTCTGCGACGTGATGACCCGCTCGGGGAACGAGACCCGCGTGGACCCGCAGACCCGCTTCACCGGGCCCAGCAGGTTGATCAGCGCGGTCAGGTAGTACGGGCCCATGTCGAACATCGGGCCCCCGCCCACCTCGTAGTAGAACTCGGGGTCCGGATGCCACGACTCGTGCCCGTGGCACTGCATGAACGCCACCGCCGCCACGGGCTCCCCGATCCACCCGTCGTCGAGGACCTTGCGGCAGGTTTGCATCCCCGCGCCCAGGAACGTGTCGGGCGCGCAGCCGACGCGGACGCCCTTGGCCTTGGCGGCGTCGAGGACCTTCTTGCCGTCGGCGCGGTTGCAGGCGAAGGGCTTTTCGAGGTGGACGCTCTTGCCCGCCTCGATGCACCGCAGGTTCACCTCCGCGTGGGCCTTGGGGACCGTGAGGTTCAGGACGATCTCGATGTCCCCGTCGGCGAGCAGTTGCTCGACGGTGTACACCTTGGGGACCTGGAACTCGTCGGCCTTCTGCTGGGCTCGCTCCATGGCGAGGTCCGCCACGGCCGCGACTTCGAGGGCCTCGAACGTCTTGGCCGCGTTGAGGTACGCTCCGCTGATCGCCCCGCACCCGATGATCCCCGCCTTGACCGGTTTCACTGCCATCGTATTGTGATCCTTCCTCTGCACCGCCGGGCACGCGCCCGGCCGCTCTGCCATCGTATCCGTCCGCTCGGACCATAGTATCGGGCGGACGTTGCTTGCACTGCGAATGTACGAAAAACACACGGGGGAAGTAAATGGGGGGAGAAGCTGAGGGTGCACGACCGTATCTGCTCCCCACCGGCCCTGTACCGCCGGCGAGGCTTGCACCTTTTGCCCCCACCGGCCCCGTGCCGGTGGTAAGCGGCTATTGACTACAGCGGCGGCCCCGTTCGCTCCCCGTCTTCCTCCTGCTCCCCACCGACCCCGCGTCGGTGGTAAGCCGGCTCCTCACTACCGGAGGCCACAGGCCCCCCCCCGAGCAGGAGGCGTGGCTCGTCCCTCCCGTAGTCGATAGCCGTTTGAACCACCGACGCGGGGTCGGTGGGGGGAAAGAAGAAGAGGACAGAGAGGTCCGCGGGGGCGTGCGAGTAGTCGATAGCCGCTTACCACCGACGCGGGGTCGGTGGGGAGGTTGGGGCGCTGGCGGTTGCTCGCAGACGCCCGCCGCACCGGGCAAAGAACTGCTTCTCCTCCATCTGTGTAATCCCATGAATCTGTGCAATCCCTCTCTCTCCCCTTCTTCCGGCCGGGGCCACGGCGGGGCTCACTGCGCAGATACGGTCAGGCACCCAGAAGCTGACGGCGATCAGCGAGCAGCAGCCAGCAGAAGAAGCGGAAAGCTGATCGCTGAAAGCTGATAGCTGAAAGCTGATCGCTTCCCCTCCGAAAATTCCGACACGAATCATCCAGTCCATGATTGACGGATTCCGAAACAGTGGATAGCATCAGGGTGTCTCCGCTCGCTCGCAACGGGGAATGCGGCGAGGGGGCGGGACATGGATATCGGCGTCAGCGTGGCCGCCGCAACAAGGGGTTGCGGGTCCGGGCCGGCTTGTACCTGGCGCTACACCTTCTGCTTGTGGGAGTTCTCCCGTGCTCAAGCAACGCCTCTTCACCCCCGGTCCGACGGACGTTCCGCCGGAAGTCCTCAACGAGATGGCCAAGCCCATCTTTCACCACCGCACCGAGCAGTTCAAGAAGATGTTCGCGGAGGTCAACGCCGGCCTCCAGCAGATCCTGCTCACGCAGAACCCCGTCCTCACCATCGCCGGGTCGGGGACGGCGGGGATGGAGGCGGCCATCGCCTGCGCCGTGCCCCGCGACAAGAAGGTCCTCATCGCCAATGGCGGAAAGTTCGGGGAGCGCTGGGTCAAGGTCGCCAAGGTCTACGGCCTGAAGGTCGATGAAGTGAAGCAGGAGTGGGGCACGGCCATCACTCCGCAGACCGTCCAGGAGAAGCTCGCCACGGGCGAGTACGGCGCGGTCATCGTGGTCTACAGCGAGACGAGCACCGCCACCGCGTGCGATCTCGAGGGCATCGCGAAGGTCGTCAAGGGCACCGACGCGTTGCTGATCGCCGACTGCATCACGGCCGCGGGCGTTCTGCCGCTTCGGACCGATGCGTGGGGCGTGGACATCGTCGCCAGCGGGTCCCAGAAGGCGTTCATGCTGCCCCCGGGCCTGGCGACGGTCTCGGTGAGCGAGAAGGCGTGGAAGGTCATCGACACCATCACGCCCCCGACGTTCTACCTGAACCTCAAGGCCTACCGGAAGTCCATCGCGGACAACGACGTGCCCTACACCCCGGCCATCACGCTCATCCGCGGGATGAAGGTCTCGGTGGACATGCTGCTGGGGATCGGGATGGAGAAGGTCTGGAAGCGTTCGGCCCTGCTGGCGAAGGCGACCCGCGAGGGCTGCAAGGCGCTGGGGCTGCGGGTCTTCTCCCAGCAGCCCAGCGATTCGGTCTCCGGGATCATGTACCCCGAGGGCGTGAACGACGACTTCCGCAAGCGGCTGAACAAGAAGTACGGCTGCAACGTCGCGGGCGGGCAGGACGACCTCAAGGGCAAGTGCTTCCGCGTCTCGCACATGGGCTACATCGACCCGTTCGATACCATCGGGCTGATCGCGGCGATCGAGTACACGCTCGCCGACCTGGGCCAGCCGGTGAACTCCGGGGCGGGCGTGGCGGCGGCGACGGCAGTTCTCAAGGATTGGGAGTAAGCGAAATTTCGGATTGCGGATTTGGGCTGACGCCCGGTCCGAGGCCCCCGCGCCCCGGGATGCGCTGCCGGGGCGCGGGGACCGTCCGGTCCGCCTCATCTCACCAGACGCTTCACCGCGCCGTCTTGCAGGCCACGGAATGAAGAGGCTCCTTGAGTTGCCTTGTTCTCTGCGGCCTGTGCGATCTCCGTGGTGAAGAATGAGTCGCACCAGACGTCCCCGCGCCCACGCGCGCGGCGGGACGGAAAGGAAGCACACCCATGAAGGTTCTGATCGCGGACAAGCTGAGCAAGGTGGGGATCGACTGGCTGCAGAAGCAGTCCGACGTGGAAGTGGACGTCAAGCCCGGGCTCGATCCCGCGGAGCTGGCGAAGATCGTCGGGCAGTACGACGGGATGATCATCCGCTCGGGCGTGAAGGTCACCGCGGAGATCCTGGACAAGCCCGGGAATCTGCGTTGCATCGCCCGCGCGGGCGTGGGCGTGGACAACGTCGACGTCCCCGTCGCCACCGCCAAGGGCATCATCGTCATGAACACCCCGGGCGGGAACACGCTCTCGACCGCCGAGTTGACCTGGGCGCTGATGCTCGCCCTGTCCCGCAAGATCTCCCCGGCCAACGCGTCGTTGCGGGGCGGCAAGTGGGACCGCAAGAGCTTCGAGGGCACGCAGGTCGCGGGCAAGACGCTCGGGATCGTCGGGATGGGCCGCATCGGCCGCGCCGTCGCCGCCCGCGGCCTCGGGATGGAGATGCGGGTCCTGGGGTACGATCCGTTCTTCTCGGGCAAGCCCGAGGGGCTGGACGTGGAGATGGTGAAGGACCTCAACGAACTGTGCAAGCGGGCGGACTATATCACCGTCCACGTGCCCAAGAGTTCCGACACGCTGGGGATGATCGGGGCGGAGCAGTTCGCCCTCATGAAGCCCAACGTCCGCCTCATCAACGCCGCCCGCGGGGGCATTATCGACCCCGCGGCGCTGCTGGCGGCGGTCAAGGAGGGCAAGGTCGCCGGGGCCGCCCTCGATGTGTACCTCAAGGAGCCGCCCGACCACCCCGCCGAGCAGGAACTTATCCAGCAGCCCAGCGTGCTGGCCGTTCCGCACCTGGGCGCCTCCACCGAGGAAGCCCAGGAGCAGGTCGCCCTGGAGGCCGCCGAGCAGCTCGTCGAGGCCCTGCGCGGCGGGGAGGTCCGCAACGCGGTCAACGCCCCCGGCTTTGACAAGGCCCTGCCCGCCGAGGTCCGCCCCTACACCGAGCTGGCCAGCCGGATCGGGCGCATCCTGTCGGGCATCACCCCCGGGGCCATCAGCAAGGTCGAGGTGGTCTACCGCGGCATGATCGCCAACGCGGACGTCAAGCCGCTCAATACCTACCTCCTCGTCGGGATCATCGGCCCGCACGTGGACACGCCCGTGAACGTCATCAACGCCCCGGTCATCGCCAAGCAGCGGAACGTCGAGGTCGAGACGACGACCTCGGCCAAGATCCGCGAGTTCACGAGCATGATCGAGGTGACGGTCCACACCGACCAGACGAAGCGCACGGCGTCGGGGACGATCTTCGGGTCCCGCTTCCCCCGCGTGATCTCCATCGACGGGTACCGCATGGAGCTGCAGCCCGAGGGCGACGTGGTCATCATCCTCAACGAGGACCGCCCAGGCGTCCTGGGGCGTTACGGGACGATCTTCGGCGAGAACAACATCAACATCGCCGACATGACCTTCTCGCGCAAGAAGCGTTCGGGCCTGGCCGTCGTGGGCCTCAACCTCGACCAGCCCGCCCCCGACGCGGTCATGGAGCAGATCCGCTCGCAGGACCTGGTGAAGGAGGCGCACTACCTGCACCTGGACCCGCTGCCCCCGGAGGAATCCGAGGAGTAGGCCCCCCCGGCGGATGGCCATATACGTCAGCACACGAAGCTTCCGAAGCCCTCGCAGGGGTGACGCTCCTGCGAGGGCTTCGTGCATTCCCGTGTGGGGATTCGGAGAATCTGCGCTGTGGGCGCGAACCGCCGAGCCCCCCGCGCGTCTAACTCTCCCAAGGAAGCCCCCGCGGGATGCGGGGCGGCGGGCCTATGCTGCGACAGGGCCCGCAGACGGAAGGGAATGAGCGATGGAGGCGACGAAACAACTGGCGGAAGCGTTGGGGGCGCGACTGGCCGCGCATGGTTTTACCGCGGACTCGACGGGTACCGGGGGGGACGTCGAGTTCGCGGCTCTTCTTTCCCACCCGCGGAACGGCACGGCCCGTACGGTCTGCGCCGTCCTCCGCGTTCCCGATTCCGCTCGGGACGTGGACGACGTGCGGCGGCTGGTGAAGGGCGTGAGGCGGTCGGTGGCCCGGCGATACCCCGGCCTGCCCCTGCCGCGGCGAATGGGGACGTTCCTGGTGCTGCTGGCATCGCACGAGGTGTGCGGGCGGCTGCAGCAGCAGGGGGTGGATCTCGTGGACTCGGGGGGGCTGCACGTGAACGTGCTGGTGGGGGCCGTGCTCGTGGATCAAGAGGCACTGCACTGCCGCTGCGACCACGTCTGGAACCTGCTGGACGTGGGCGACGCGTTCGAGCACATCCGCGACACCGTCGAGACGTGGGCCCGCGACCGTCGCCGCGCCCTGGGCCTGGAGGCGTCGATCTCCAAACGCCTCAGCGCCTGACGGCCAATCGGGTAGCCGGGGGCGGGCAACCGCCCTCGGCTACCCGATTGGCGTGACGGCCGTGCGAGTTGACGCGCTTGGGCGGTCTCGGCTATAACGGCCGCGTGAAGCTCATGGATGTGATACAGGTGGCTCGCCCCAAGGGCTGGGTGAAGAACGGGATCGTTCTGCTCCCGGTGTTGTTCGCCGAGCGGATGACGGACCTGGGGGCGTGGATGGCTGCGTTGGCGGCGGCGGCGGCGTTCTGCTTCGCCTCCAGCGGGGTGTACATCCTCAACGACTTCCGCGACCGCCACAGCGACCGCCTCCACCCCCGCAAGCGGAATCGCCCGCTGGCGGCGGGGCGCGTGCCGGCTCCCTTCGCCCTCGCCGAGGCCGGCGCCCTGGGCCTTGCAGGGCTCGCCGTCGCCTTCGCCACCGGCCCGCTCGTCCTGCTCTTTGTCCTGGCGTACCTGCTGCTCCAGGTCGCCTACACGTTCTACTTCAAGCGCCGCATGCTCCTGGACGTCATGTGCATCGCCCTGGGCTTCGTCCTCCGCGCCTCCGCCGGCGCCGTGGCCATCCAGGCCCTCATCAGCCCCTGGCTGGTCATCTGCACCTTCACGCTCTGCCTGTTCCTGGGCTTCTGCAAGCGGTACAACGAATCCGTCACGCTCGGCAATTCCGACCATGCAGTCCTGCACCGGCCCACCCTGGGCGCCTACACGCCCGAGTTGCTCACCCACCTCATCACGCTGTCGGCCGCCATCGCCATCCTCGCCTTCCTCATCTACGCCACCAGCGAGCGCACGGTGTCGGAGTTCGGCACCTATTGGCTGGCCTACACGCTGCCCCTGTTCATCTACGGCGTGTGCCGCTTCGCCATGCTCTCCATGATGGGCCGCTTCACCGACCCCACCGAGCTGTTCCTCCACGATCGGCCGTTCCAGGCGACCATCCTCCTCTGGGTGGCGTGCGTCATCGCCATCATCGCGTACGGCCCGGGGATGCGGGAGTGGATGAAGGCGATCCTGTGATCGCGCGCAAGGAGGCCGGATCGTGCCGCAGATGAAGCACTGGCTGTTCCTGACCGTGGCGTTGAGCCTCAACGCGGCCGCCAACCTGCTCATGAAGGTCGGCGCCAACGCCCAGCAGCGCTCCCCGCTGGCGCCCGACGCGTCGCTGGCGGCGAAGGGGTTCCACTTCCTGAACTTCGCCACGATCGCCGGGCTGGTCCTTTTCGCCGCCAACGTGCTGATCTACCGCAAGGCGCTGGACGGCCTGCCCGTGTCGGTCGCGTACCCGGTGATGGTCTCGGTGGGCCTCGTCATCGTCGCCACCGCCGCGGCCCTGCTCCCCATGCTCAACGAGCGGATCTCGGGCATGCAGATCGCCGGCATGGCCGCCATCGCCCTGGGGGTCTGGCTGGTGGCGAAGGGCTGAGGCGCGTTCCACCTAATTCTCGGGTGGGTGCCGTGGTTTGCGGAGCGCAGCGGAGCAACCACGTCCAATCGACGCTGCCCGAGAACCACCGGGGATGCGTATGAGGCCGTTTTGATTGCTTCGCGAAGGGGGAACGTGGAGGTCGCTACCGTCCCGCAACGTCGTTGAGATAGGTCTTCGCGTCCAGGGGCCGTTCGACGGTGGCGACCTTGCGGCCGCGGGGGTCGAGGGCCAGGAGCGTGGGCAGGGAGCGGATGCCCCAGATGGTCCCCCCGGCCCACGTCTTGAGGTCCGGCACGGGGACGTGGATGAGGACGTAGTTCCGCGCTTCGAGGTCCGCGCGGATCGAGGCGTCGCCGAGGAGGGCGGCGAGGCCCTGCTGCGTTGCGGGCTCCAGGGGCGCGTGGGTGAAGTAGAGCAGGACCGGCCGCTTCTGGTCCCGCGCGCGGTTCAGGGCGGCATCGACGTCGGTGTCCCAGCCCGCCAGGCCGGGCTGCTTGATCTTGGAGCAGTCGAGGAACCCGTGGGCGAACTCGACCTCCCCGATATTGCCCGCGTACCGGTTGTACACCCACCCCGTGGGACCGATCAGCAGCAGGGCGGGCGGGTCGCCCGCCTCGTAGCGTTTGAGCAAGTCGGCGTTGGCGAGTGACGCCACCTCGTGCACGGGGATGACGTTGTGGTCGGTGAGGGCCTGGCGGCTGGCGGGCTTGGGGAGGACCTCCTTGATGATGCGGCTGGCGGTTTGCGAGGGGGTGCTGCGGGTGACGAACAGCACCACGCTCCGCCGCTGCTCGCCCGCCTCCTGCATCGCCGCCTCCAGCCCGCCCCTGCGCCACTCCCCGGGCATGTCGGGCACAACGGTCTGGCGTTTCCAGAGGAACACCGTGAACCCGATGGCGAGGATGAGGAACCCGAACTTCACCCAGCGGTCGTAGGGACGCTTCCGCTTGGCGGCGGGGGTGGAGGGGGCGGCGGCAGTGGTCGTGTCTTCACTCATGATCAGCCCTCGTTGTGCGGGGACGCTCCCCGGAGATCTATCGGCAATGGACATACTGTAGCCCATGAAGGGGGGGAGGGGAGAGAGGGATTTTCGTTTGCCGCGCTTCGATTTCCGGCCCGGCACAGCGCCCCACCATTGTTCGGCCGCCCACCTTGGGATTCGTCACCGGAGATTCGCGATCCAGAAAACGCTCCGGGGAATGTATCATGCGGGATTGACAGCGTGCCGATGATCGTAAGGAGTGGTTCACGGATGATCGAGACCATACGCAAACGATTTGACGAGACGGTCGGTGTGCTCCGCCTGACGGAGGAGCACCTCAGCGGGCGGATTGCGCAGGCGGCCGACCTGCTGGTCCACGCCTTCCGCAACGGCGGGGGGGTGCTGGTGTTCGGCAACGGGGGGTCGGCGGCCGACGCGCAGCACATCGCGGGCGAACTCGTCGGACGGTTCCTCCTGGAGCGTCGCGGCCTGCGGGCGGAGGCGCTGTCCACCGATACGTCCGTCCTGACCAGCTTGGCGAACGACTACGACTACGAACGGGTCTTCGCCCGCCAGATCCAGGCGAAGGGCCGCTCGGGCGACGTCGCCCTGGGGATCACCACGTCGGGCAACTCGGCGAACGTGGTGGCGGCGCTGCGGGCGGCGAGGGAGTGCGGGATGAAAACGATCGCCCTCACGGGCGGGGGCGGGGGCAAGTGCGCCCTCCTCGCCGACGTGCTCCTCGACATCCCCTGCAACGGGGCCACCCCGCGGGTGCAGGAGGCCCACACCCTCGTCTACCACATCCTGTGCGAACTCGTGGAGGCCGCGATCGCCGCCGATGAGCGATAACCCCCCCCATAGCCCCGCCCCCCGCACCGCGAAGCACGACGTGGCGCTGAGCGTCTTCTTCCCGTGCTACAACGAGGAGGGCAACGTCGAACGCGTCGTGACGCGGGCGGTCGAGGTCCTCGACGGGCTCGTCCGCGAGTGGGACATCATCGTCGTCGACGACGGGTCCCGCGACCGCACGGGCGAGATCGCCGACCGCCTCGCCGCCGCCGACCCCCGCGTCGGCGTTGTCCACCACCGCACCAACGGAGGGTACGGGATGGCGCTGCGGAGCGGGTTCGCCGCCGCCACCAAGGAGTACGTCTTCTACACCGACGGGGACGGGCAGTTCGACATCGCCGAACTCGATGGGTTCCTCGCCCAACGCCACACCGCCGACATCCTCAGCGGGGTCCGCGTGAAACGCCAGGACCCGCTCATGCGTCGCGTCAACGCCGCCTGCTGGTCCTGGCTGGTCCGCCACGTGCTCCGCTTCCGCTGCAAGGACGTGGACAGCGCCTTCAAACTCTACCGCCGCGAGATGTTCGGCCGCATGGAGCTGCAGTCCACCGGCGCCCTCATCGACGCCGAGATCCTCGCCCGCGCCACCCGCCTGGGCTACACCATCCGCGACCTGCCCGTCTCCCACCTGCCCCGCATCGCCGGCACCCAGAGCGGGGCCAACCTCCGCGTCATCCTCCGCGCGTTCAAGGAACTGCTGCGACTGCGGAAGCAGATCCTGCAGACGCAGGCCCAGTCGCGCTGACCGGGCTCGGACAGGGGGGGAGGGGATTGCGGAGATTCCGCAATCCACAATCCGCAATCCGCAATCCGCAATCCGCAATTCCCCCGTTGCGGTACCATGGCCGCATGCGAAGAGAAGAACGCATCGAGCACGTTCGCGATCACCTGCTCCCCTGGTATCGCGCGCACAAGCGCGACCTGCCGTGGCGGCGGACGGGCGACCCGTACGCCATCTGGATCTCGGAGGTCATGCTCCAGCAGACCCGCGTCGTCGCCGCCGAGCCCTACTACCGCCGCTTCCTCCAGCGATTCCCCACCGTCAAGGCCCTGGCGAAGGCCCGCCTCGATGACGTGCTCAAGGCGTGGGAAGGTATGGGCTACTACGCCCGGGCCCGCAACCTCCACAAGGCCGCGCAGGTCGTCGTCCAGCGCCACGGCGGGCACGTGCCGCGAACCATGGCCGAACTCCAGGCCCTGCCCGGGGTCGGGCGGTACACCGCGGGGGCCATTGCGTCCTTCGCCTTCGGTCTGCCCGAACCGATCCTGGACGGGAACGTCAAGCGGGTGCTGGTGCGGATCTTCCGTATCCGCGAGGACCCCCGCCTCCCCGCCGTCGAGCGCAAGCTCTGGGACCTCGCCGCCCGCCTCGTCCCGCCCGACGACGCGGGCGACTTCAACCAGTCGCTCATCGAACTCGGGGCGATGGTGTGCGTTCCCCGAAACCCCCGCTGCCCCCAGTGCCCCGTCCGCGAGGCGTGCCTCGCCCGCGAAAAGGGCGAGCAGGACACGCTCCCCCTCCGCCGCCCCGCGCCCGAACGGCCGCATTCCATCATCGCCGTTGCCGTCGTCTACAAACGCGGCCGCGTGCTTATCGGCCGCCGTCCCGCCCACGCCCTGCTGGGCGGGCTGTGGGAGTTTCCGGGCGGGAAGGTGCAGGAGGGCGAGACGCTGGAGGCGGCGGCGGCGCGCGAGGTCCGCGAGGAGATCGGGATCGAGGTGGAGATCCTCGATCCCATCGCCGCCGTCGATCACGCGTACTCGCACTTCCGCATCACGATGCACGCCTTCGCGGCGAGGTGGATCTCCGGTGAAGCGAAGGCGATCGGGTGCGACGAGGTGAAGTGGGTGTATCCGAGAGACCTCGACCGCTACGCGTTCCCCAAGGCGAACCGGCGGATCATCGAGCGGCTCCGCGGGGAGTAGGGCGGAAGGCGGCAGGGCGTGAGGCGGTAGGGCGTAAGGCGGTAGGGCGTGCAACGCCGTAGCGAAGCGAAGGCGTTGCGCGCGGGAGAGCGTGTCCCGCGCGCAGGCGGTTCCGCTTCGCTCCACCGCCTGCACGCCCTACTGCGCAGGTGCTGCAAGCACGCCCTGTAACCGCTCGCTGAGCTGCTCCTGCGTCAGGCCGCGGGCGATGGCGGTGAGGTGGGTGCGGGCGGGGAGGTGGTCCTGCGCGGGGCGGTCGGTGCGGGACCCGTGGACGACCTCGACGAACCGCACCCCGTCGGGGAAGCGGACGTTGCCCTTGAGGCGCAGGAGCGACTCGCCCAGTTCCGCCAGCAGCGCGTCGAGGCGGGCGGGGTCGACGGTCGCGTCGGTGTCGAGCGACGCGGCCGCCACGTCGGCGGGGGGGGCGTGGGCGAGTTCCCCGGCGGCGGATCGAGGTTCGATCCGCTGCAGGAAGTCGTCGGGCACGCGGGCGTGCGTGGTTTCGAGCACGGGGGCGTGGGGGTTGAGGTCGGCCAGCAGGCGGCGGAGCGGAGGCAGGTGCTCGGGGGGGATGAGGTCGGTCTTGTTGACGAGCAGGGCGTCGGCGTACTGGACCTGGGTGCGGGCGGCGCGGAGGTAGGGGAGGAGCTTGGTGAAGTGGGCGGAATCGACGACGCAGAGGTTGGCGCGGACGGTGAAGCGGCCGTCGAGCTTCGCCTGGCGGAGCAGGGCGGCGAAGTCGCGGGTCTCGGCGATCCCCGTCGCTTCCACCACCAGCCAGTCGGGGCGGACGTTGGCGGCGATGTCGGTCAGGGCGTTGAGCAGCTCCACCCCGGTACAGATGCAGAACAGCGACCCGCGGTTGATCTCGTAGCGGGCGTGATCGCGCGGGACGAGCGCCCCGTCCACGCCCACGCGCCCGAACTCGTTGATGAGCAGGGCGACGTGGCGGGAGCGCAGCTCGGGGAGCTGCAGCAGGCGGTTGACCAGCGTGGTCTTGCCCGCCCCGAGGTATCCGGTGACGAGCAGGACGGGGATGGGTTGTCCGGGTTGCATCGTCATATCTTACCGCGGAGCCCGCAGAGCCCGCGGAGCGAAGGTCCAGCCTCCGTAACTCCTCTCTCCGCGATCTCCGCGCTCTCCGCGGTGAGACGAGCCGCCCCCCGCCCGCCTACCGCAGGTCCTTGATCCATTCCTTGATCACCTCGACGGACGGGACGGTGCGGGCGCTCTTGAGCTGGTACTTGGCCATGACCACGGCGGGGGTCTGGACGGGGGCGATCCCGTAGGCGTAGACGGTCTTCTCGTCGGTGACGAGCTGGATGTTGACCTCCGCCCCGAGTTCCTTGAGGGCGGTCTCGATGTTCTCCCGCAGGGGGGCGGCCTGCTCGGCGGATTTGGCGAGGAGGAAGAGCGAGCCCTTGCGGGACTGGATCTTCATGCGGAACTTCTCGTTGATGCGGCGTTGGATGGCGGCGATGAGTTCGTCGCGCGGGGGGATGCGGGAGACGAAGGTGATCTGCCCGTCGATGCAGATGGTCGGGACGTTGCGGACCATGAGCGAGGTCATGAAGACCAGGCTCTCGCGGTACTTGATCTTGTGCTCCCGCCACACCACGAGGCCCTCGAACTCGGGGGCGACCTTCTGGACGGCGTCGACCATGTACTGGCAGGGGGCGCAGGCCTCGGAGTCGAGGGTGACGACATCGACGATGATCTTGTCCTGCTGGCCGTACTCGCGCATGTCCCACCGCTCGTCGGCGGATTGCTCGGCGGCGAGGGTCTTGACGACGTCGCGCTGGTAGGGGTCGAGGAGGATGGCGCGGACGGCGTCGAGGTTGGCGGGGGGGGTGGCGTAGGGCAGGTCGCACCCGGGGGCGAGGACGAACCCGGTCTCCCCGCCGATTTCGAGGCAGGCGATGGCGTTGGCCTGGGCGTCGAGGGGCTTGCCCAGCAGCAGGACGCTGGTGAGCTGCAGGTTGCCCCCGAAGCTGACCTTCCGCGGCAGGCAGACGTCGCGGACGTACTGCAGGGGGATGTTCTCATCCACCGAGATGTTGTCGCACCCGCAGTCGCACATGGCGGCGATGTTCTGCTGCGCGTGCCCGCAGACGAAGAACGAACTCAGCGCCCCGCGCCGGCGGATGTGGTCGAACACGGGCTTCATCGCGGGGGTGACGAACTGCACGAACTGGTCGGGCCCGATCTGCGAGGTCATGGGATCGACGATGGCGATGAACCCGCACCCGGCGTCGAGGTAGTAGTCGGCCATGCGGATGCAGACGTCGCGGGCGAAGGCCATCAGCCGCTCGATGGACTGGGGGTCGTCGAACATCTTCATGAAGATGTCCGTGCCCAGCAGGTGCAGGGCGAGGGTGAACGGCCCCGTCACGAGTCCGTACAGCGCCATGTCGGGCAAGGCTTTCCGCAGCCGCTTGGCCGCCCGGATCACCAGCCCGATCCGCCCGTCCCCGAGCGACGGGATGCGGAGGTCGTCCAGGGCCGTCCCGTTGGCGAGGGGGTGGCGGCAGACGCTGGGGGGGTTCTCGTCCGCCCAGGCGAGCCCGCAGCCCAGGGCCTCCGCCTCGATCTGGAGGTCGAAGACGATGGGCAGCCCATCGGGCTGGTAGCGTTGGGCGGCCGCCTGGACGCCCTGGACGATCAGTTCCTCGGACTGGAGGTACTCGCGGGCGGTCACCCCGAGAAGAGCGGCGGCGTGGCAGCCGACGAAGGGGACCCAGGGGACGCGGTCCACGGGCTGGCAGCGGAAGGCACGGCGGAGACGTTCGCGCGAGGACAGGGCGTCGGCCTCGCGGGCGGTGGCGGTCGTGGTCATGGCGGGCAATCCTCCACATCGCGGCCTCGAACGACGGGGCCGACACATCCAAAGCGGGTCCAGATACTCCCGGATGATAGGCCTGTCAAGCGCGGAAGTGGAAAACTCGCGCAAGGATTCCCGGACTGCAGGGGGAACCAAGGATAAGGAACCAGGAACCGGGAGCCAGGAACCGGGAGCCAGGAACCAGGGACCAGAAACCGGGAACCGGGAGCCGGGAACCAGGAAAAGGGGACTGGCTCCGGAGCGGCACGTCGTTCGCCGCGCAGGTGCCTGTCCCCTTTTCCGAAGCGCAGGCAAGCCAGGAACCGGGAACCAGGGACCAGGGAACCGGTGTTCCCGTCGCAGGTCAGAGTTTCTTGATGACGACGGCCGTCAGGTCGTCGCCCTGGCGGAGCCCGGCGGTGAAGTGGAGGAGGGCGTCGTAGAGGTTGGCGAGCATCTGGCGGGCGGGCAGCTCGCGGTCGGCGTGGAGTTGCTGCTTGATGCGGGGGATCCCGAACTGCTCGCCCTGGCCGTTGACGGCCTCGAAGAACCCATCGGTGGGGATGAGCATGAAGTCGCCCGTTCGGAACGTGTGCGTGCGGGCCCCGCAGTAGTCGCTGCCCTCGAGGATGCCCAGGGGCAGGCCCGTCCCGTGGACTTCGGTGAAGAGGTCGCGCTCGCGCTCGTAGAGCAGGATCGGCCCATGGCCGGCGGACGCGTACGTCAGGGCCTCGCTGCGGGGGTCCAGGACGCTGAAGAAGCAGGTGACGAACGACGCGTCGCCCAGGTCGCGGTAGAGCAGGTCGTTGACGGACCGCAGGACGGAGGGGACGTCGCAGGTCTGGAGGGAGACGGCGCGGAGCATGGCGCGGACGGAGGCGATGACGAGGGCGGGCCCGATCCCGTGCCCGGTGGCGTCGGCGACGGTGAGGGTGACGCGCCCGTCGTGGAGCGGCAGGAAGTCGTACGTGTCCCCGCCGGTCTCGTCGGCGGGGTCGGAGAGCCCGTCGATGTCGAACCCGTGGATCCGGGGCGGGTGCTCGGGGAGGAGCTGGCGCTGGATGTTGCGGGCGATCCGCATGTTCCGCTCCATCTCCTGCTTCTCGGCGAGGTGCTGGAGGAGGACGGCCCGCTGGAGGGCGACGCCGACCTGGGCGGCGAGGGCTTCGGCGAGTTCGACCTCCGCCCGCCCGAAGGGCCCGGGGAGGCGGTTGAGGACCTGCATGACGCCCACGAGCTTGCCCGCGTAGTCGCGGAGGGGAACCGAGAGGATGTTCCGCGTGCGGAACCCCGTCTTGCGGTCGATGTCGGGGTTGAACCGCGGATCGCTGTAGGCGTCGGAGACGTTGACGGTGGTGTTGCTCTTCACCGTCTCCCCGGACACGCCGCGGTCGGCGGGGACGCGGATCTCCTGCCCGCCGGTGGCGACGCGGGAGATGAGTTCGTTGCGGTCGGGGTCGTAGAGGAAGACGGTGGCGCGTTCGGAATCGAGGAGGTCGGTGGTGCTGTCGACGATGCGGGACAGGAGGCAGTCGAGGTCTTCGACGGCGCCGAGGGTGCGGGCGATCTCCAGGACGCGCTGGAGGTCGTACACCATGCGATCGGGGGACGCGGTCATGGGTTGGTCCTCGTGCCGTTGGGCGGGGGCACGGGGAAGGTGATGCCCCCGCTGGGGAAGGCGACGACGGTCTGGGGCCCGTCGCCCAGGTGCTGCTGCGTGAAGGCGACGGCGTGCTCGACGTCGGGCACGATCTCCAGGCCCGGGAAGCGGACGTTGGCCTGGTGGAGGGCGGGGGAGACCAGGACGATGTGGTTGCGGTACAGGGCGCCCAGGGCGAGGCGGACGAAGAAGGCCGCATCCCCCGCCAGCGAGGGCGCCAGGCGGGTGAGGAGCGAGCCCAGGGCCTCGGGGCCGATGGCGCGGAGGAAGCGGCGGGTCCACTTGGGGCCCGGGGCGAAGCGGGGGAGTTTCATCCCGCCCAACCCGCCGGGGCAGCGGGCGAGGCAGATGATGACCCCGTTGGGGCGGGCGGCCCAGATGGTGTTGGGGATGGCCTTGAAGCTCTGCCACAGGTCGTGGTCGCGCGGGTGGGCGTTGGTGAGGACGACGTCGGCGCGGCGGGGGATGAGCACGCCACACGCGACGGCGGATTGCTTGGCGAGCATCTGCTGGGTGGGCAGGACGGCCCCGGCTCCCACGTACGCGGGGCGGTCGCGGTCGTCCAGGACGTAGTGCACCGCGAAGCTCGCCCCGTGGTGCTCGTCGACGCAGGTCCCGGCGGCGTCGATGAAGGCGCGCATGGCGTTGCGCTGGGCGTCGAGCCCGACGAGTTGGTGGAACCCGCGTTCCACGCCGCGGCGGTGGGCGGCGCGGATGGTGGGGAGGGCGGAGGCCCCGGGGATGAGCATCTTGTACCCGCCCCCGAACCCCGCCTGCAGATGGGGGCTCACGGAGGAGACGATGATGCGAAGGTCGGCCTCGGCGACACCGCGGTCGATCCAGACGTCATCGCCCTCGACGGTCCCGACGCGGACGTAGGCCTTGGGGTCCTGCCAGGGATTGCATCGCCAGGTGAGGGCGTCGGCGAGGGGGCCGACCTTCCCTCGCACCTGCTCGGGCGTCATCGCCTCGTGCATGCCCGAGGCGATGAACAGCTCGACGTTGGCGTCGGGGACGGAGGCGTGGTGGATCTCCCGCATGACCGTCTCGAGGATCTCGGGCAGGGGGGAGTGGCGGGTGAGGTCCTCGATGAGGATGCACACGCGCCCCCCGCGGCGGGCGCGGAGCAGATCGCCCAGCGACCGTCCCGCCCCGGGTTGGGCGAGGGCGGCGGCAAGGCGGTCTCCCCAGTCGCCGTTGGCCTCCCGCAGGGAAGGGCGGACGACCTGTTGCAGTGTCCAGTGTTCCGGCAGGCGGACCGTCAACGGCTCGGGCCCCCACGGAACGGAGAGTTCCGGCATGGGTCACGTCCTTCGTTCGGCGGGTTCGCCTTCGGCGGATTTGCGTCCGACGATGACATGGTATACGCCCAGGGGCTCGGGGAAGGCGGTGAAGTCGCCAAATCCGCCCTGGGCGACGAGGGCCTGCAGCTCGCGCGGGGAGCGGTGCGTCATGTGCAGCCCGAAGACCCGGCGGAAGAATCGGTCCGTCCCGTGCAGCTTGGAGAGGCTGTTGAAGACCAGCGCGCACCCGGGAGGGGCGACGTCGGAGACGGCGCGGATGATGGCGACGATCTGCGCGTCCGTCAGGTACTCGCAGATCCCGAGCATCTTGACGACGTCGGGCGGCTGGTCGAGCATGTCCTTCACGTCGCGGACGTCGCCCTGGATGTACCGCACGCGGTCGCCCAGGCGGTGCTGGGCGGCGAGTTCCTGACCGTACGCGAAGGCGTCGTTGCTCAGGTCCACCAGCGTCGCCCGCACGGGGCGGGAGGTCTGCTGCATGGCCTCGATGATGATGTGCCCGGGCCCGGCCCCCAGGCACAGGACGTTCACGGGGTCGCTGGGTGATTCGTCGATCAGCCTCGCCAGCAGCCGCGCCCCCAGGCGCTTGCGGTTCCGCAGGGCCATGGGGATCGAGCCCCCGCTGACCAGGAGGCGGTCGGCGACCTGGCGGGGGTTGTTGTGGTAGCTGATGACCATGCTCCGCCACCCCCCGGGGTCCGACCAGTTGGCGGCGGCGAGTTCGCTCTGCCCGTACCGCAGCACCGACCGCCACAGCCCCGAGGGCAGGTAGTTGGCCAGCGGGTTCAGCACGGCCTTTTTGAGCATGCGGCGCAGCGCGCTGGGACGCTCGAAGTCGATGTCGGACACCCACGATTCCATGGCGTTCTCCACGGGCCGCCGCACTCCATCCGGCGGCCGATACTACTGCATCGGGCAACGATACGATGCCAGTATACGGAAATCACCTACCCGAAGTCACGCCAAGCGTCGGCAAATCCCCCGAGCCACTTGAGCGGGGCGTCTAAAGTTTCTCGCGAAGGGGGACCGATAGAGGGTCTTGGATCACGGCGTTCCCCGTTCCCCAGCGGTATGGGACGGGCGACGCGGGCGACGCGAACGAAGGAAGCGGCCATGACCAAGCGACAGATCATCGATGAGATCCTCTCCCTGAACGCCTCGGCCGAGCCCGCGTTCCTTGCACGGTTCGAGGATGAGGAACTGGACCGCTACCGCCAGAGGCTCCAGGTGCTGCACGCGCCCCCCGCGGTCGCGCTGACCGGCCGCTACGAGCGGTACTTCGAGAATGTACCCTCCATCGCCGCCGACGCCGTCCGCCCCGGCAAGAAGCCCCTGCAACTGGCATCGCGGCCGCGCGAGTCGCTCCTCAGCCGCGCCGTCGCCGCGATGTTCTGAGCCGCTTCGCATCGGCGAAAAATCTTCGTTCGCCCTCCGCAAATCGCGTTGACACCTTTTTCACGGTTTGTATACTGATGAGTCTCTGGTGGTGGCAGCACCCCCGGAGGACAACCTGGGGCCGTAGCTCAATTGGTTAGAGTACCGGACTGTCGATCCGGTGGTTGCGGGTTCGAATCCCGTCGGCCTCGCTCCCCATCAAAGGCCTGCCTTTCGAGGCGGGCCTTTCTTTGCGCCCACATCTTTTGTGGAGAGGATTTCGACATGCCTGCAAACAGACCGAACATCATCTACATCAACACCCACGACAGCGGGGCGCACTTCGCCTGCTACGGAGCCCCGTGCGTCCAGACGCCCAACATCGACCGCCTGGCGGCCGAAGGGGTCCGGTTCACCCGCATGTTCTCGACCTGCTCGATCTGTTCGCCCAGCCGAGCCTCGCTCCTGACCGGCATGTACCCCCAGAACAACGGGATGGAGGGGCTGGCCGGGGGGCGTTTCCTGTTCGAACTCAACGACCCCAGGCAACACCTGTCGCACTTCCTGCGCGACGCGGGCTACGAGACGGTCTTCTGCGGCATCCAGCATGAGACGCGTTTCATGGAGACCCTGGGCTTCGATCGCAACCTGAACAACGAAAGGCAGAAGCACGGCGGCGTCACGGAAGAGGACTTCAAGTCCGCCCTCGATCACGCCGGCGTCGCGGCCGCGTTTCTCAAGGAACGGGGGCGAGAGAAACCCTTCTATCTGCAACTCGGCTTCTTCGAGAGCCACACGCCCTACGAATGGGGCGGCAACGAACCGGCCGACGAGAACGGGGTCTGGTTCCCGCCCTACATGAACAAGACGGAGCAGGACGACGACGGCACGCTGCGCAGGCACATCGCCATGCTGCAGGCCTCCATTCAGCGCGTGGACCAAGCGGTCGGCCTCGTGTTGGCCGCCGTCCGCGACGCCGGACTCGAGGAGAACACCATCGTCCTGTTCACGACGGACCACGGCGTGGAACTGCCGCGGGCCAAGTGGACCGTCTACGACGCCGGTTGCCATGTGGCCTTCATCGTGCGGTGGCCCGGCGGGGGGCTCGAGGGCGGCAGAACATGCGACCTGCTCCTCTCGAACGTCGACTTCTTCCCGACGCTGTGCTACTGGATCGGAGAATCGGTGCCCGAGCGGGTGGACGGAGTCAGCTTCGCGGCCGCGATGAAGCAGGACGCCCCCCAGCCGGTGCGCGACTCGGTGTTCCTGTACCATGCCTACCCGCAGAGCTACGCCCTGCGCACCGGGCGCTACAAGCTCATCCGCAACTTCACTCAGGCAGGTTACAACGTCGTCGACCTCAAGCAGATGGCCGCCTTGCCGAAACTGGAACTGTACGACATCGAGAACGACCCCAACGAACGGACCAACCTCGCCGACGCTCCTGCCCTCAAGACCGTCCGCGAGCAACTGGACGGGCAGTTGTGGGACCTGCTTGACGACCTCCTTCCGACCGGCCTGGAAAGGCCATTCCTCTCGCCGGCCTTGCGGCAGTTGATCGCCGAGCACGCTGCCTGGAAGGTGTCCGGCGTTAAGGCGGACCCCGCGGAGTTGGAGGCCTGTGAGAAGCGCGTTGACGGCGTCACGTGCGCGATCGCCCACGACGGATTCGAACTGGTCCGCCATTTCGCACCGGCCACGGGGCAGAAGTCGACGATCCGGTACATTACGAGCCTGCACGACATCAGGAGGGACGTCGGCCAGCAGGTCAATCTCGTCGACGACCCCGCCCACGAAGCGGTACGCGCCAAGCTGGATGCCCTGTTCTGGACATGGATCGAGGCGGAGCACCCGGACCTGCTGGCGTTGCCCGAACCGACGCCGGCCCACGACGAATCGATGGCGGACCGCGCGGCCTGGAGAGAACGGGCGGCCAGTCGGCGCTGACAGCGCCGGCCCCTGAGATGCCGTCGCCTCAATGGTGGTGCACCGGGTGCAGGTGTGGGATTGGGGCGGGCAAGGTCGGGGTCATGGACGGACCGCCGTGGGGTCTCCGTCGGGCATGCGGGTCTGGAACTGGCGGCGGTACTCGAGGGGCGTGAGGCCGGTCTCCTGGCGGAAGAGGACCGCCATGCGCTGGGGACGGGCGAAACCGGTCTCGCGGGCGATGGCGGACATCGGCAGGTCGGTGCCCGCCAGGAGCGCCTGGATGCGTTCGGTCCGCCCGCGACGGATCTCCTGCAGGGGGCTGCGGCCGATGTGGCGGCGGAACTTGCGCTCCAGGACGCGGCGGGACAGGGGCAGCTCGCGCAGGAGGGCGGGGATGTCGAGGGGTTCGCAGGCGCGGCGGCGGATGCGGGGCGTAGATGCCGATGTGTGCGATGAACGGCTGGTCCGCGTCGCGATCCGCCAGGCACTCGTCGAACTGCCGGCAGGCGATGAAATCGCCGTACTCCTCCTCGGCCCCTCGAAGATTCCGACGCAATCGTCGTCTGTCACCGTGTAGCCGTGGTTGCCGACGAACGCGTGATTGCGGTCATAGGGGATCAAGCGAAACCCGGGGCACATGGAAGGCGTCTTGCCGATGGCGACCGCGTCGTACCCGTGCGCGGTGAAGTGGTGCCCCCTGGTCCGCTCCTCGGGCGGGAGGCGGTCGCCATGATTCCAGAGCCCGAGTTGGTGAGGGTACTTGCCGGTGACGAATGAACCACGCGACGGACAGCATGTAGGTGTCTGGCAGAAGCTGTTGGTGAAGGTCACTCCCTGGGTTCGCAGGCGGTCGAGATTCGGCAAGGCCGGGGCTGGGGTGAACCCGTGCCGGACGATGTCGTCCCGCAGCTCGTCGGCCATGATGATCACGATGTTGGGGCGTTTGCTGGTCATGAGGCCGTCCCTTCGGAAGGCATCGGGGCGGTTCGTCGGGCAGGCGCATCGGCCAAGGGGAACGCCGACTCTTGGGTGCTCGTCACTTCTCGGCATGGAGTGGTTGAGAGACCTGCTCTCGCGCGGGCGGGCCGTTGGGGGCGGGGGGTGGGATCTTCTCTCGCGGCTTGCCGTGCTCGCTCTTGGCCACCCCCAGGACCACGCCGGCCATGACCACCACCGCTCCGGCCAGGAACCCGGGCCGCGGCATCTCCTGGAACAGGAAGACGGCCGCCGTCGTGCCCAGTACGAACTGCGCCGGGATCGAAAGCGTGATCATCTGGGACTTCACGTGGCGCAGCAGGTACATCGCCAGCGTGTGTCCCCCCACGGTCGGGAACAGGATCAGCGCCGGTAACACCAGGCGCGTTCGCGCATCGCCGACATGGATCCCCCCGTCCAGCAGCACGCCCGCCGCCCCTTGGACGACAGCGGCCGTCAGGTATACCGGCACACTGAACAGCAGCGCATGCTGCGTGCGGCGGTACTTGCGCGAGAGCACGAAGTAGCAGGCGCACAGGAACGCCGAGACCAACGCCACCATCGCACCGGGAAGGGCGTCGCGGCCGGTGCTGAAGTGCTGACCCAGGATCAGCACCATGCCCACGCAGGCCAGCAAACACGCTGCGCCCTCCCAGCGGGTCAGCCGCTCGCCCAGCAGCGGCCGCGCCACCAGCGGGGCGAGCAGCGGCTGGAGTCCGACGAACAGCATGGCGTTGGCGATGGTGGTGTTCCGCACCGCCCAGGCCCAGGTTGCGAAATGCAGCCCGAAGAACACCCCCGTCAGGCAGGCGCCCCAGGAGAAGGACGGCTGCGACCGGTCGCCTCGACGCACCATGATCCACCAAGGCAGCAGCACCACACCCGCCCCGAACGCGCGCCAGAACCCGATGCTCGTCGCCGGGATGTCGCAGTAGCGCATCAGGATGGCGGCGCTGGCGGTCAGGACGGTGATGACCAGCCAGACCCCAACGGCCGCCGACTTCGGGTAATGCCCGTCGTGTTCGGCGTTCATCGCGTCTGGGCTCCTCCTGTTCTCTTCACGCTCCACGAACCGATTCGATTCCGACACCGCCCGCGAATGAGCCGGCGCCATCGCGTCGGCCCCGGGGCAGAGCGACGCTTCGGCAGCGATCGACGCCGCGGCCGCCGCCTTCTTGACGCCGCCGCCTCGACTCCGGCGACAGAGCAGAGTTCGAGGGACAAGCAGTACGGGGGAGAGCATACTCGACTGTCGCTCCAGAGTGAAGGCGTTGCGGCGCGACGTGCTGCGGCGTAAGCGGTGTGCGGAGGCCCATCCGCGTCGTGACGCGGCGATGGGCGCATCATGTCGCTCCCGGGGCAAGGAGCCCGCACGGTAGTGCGCCGCCATGCGGCCTCGCCAGCGGCCGCTGGTGTTGCGACCATCGGCCGAACGTAGCCAGTGCCCCCCCGGATCCTCCCCTTTGGTGCTTGCCTGCTCTGTCTCGACCCTCTGTTCCGGGGCCTCCCGAGGGCAGCCGTGCCCCCAAGCATGCGATCTTTCTTGGTAGACGACGGATCGACCCCGGGCCGATCGCCGCGGATCGGGACGGTTCCCAAGGGTCGAGACAGAGCAGTGTTTGCCCCTTTTTCTGTCAGCGGGCACCCAACACCGGCCAGTGAGGGGCACTTGAAAACCGGCCACCTGAGCGGGTGAGCCGCGGGTAGGCTCCGTCGTCTCGACAGAGGGTCGAGGCGGAAGGAGCTTGCCCGTGGCGAATCGACTCAAGATGGCCAGAGTACATTCCATTCAGGTGTTACACGAGCAGGGCTGGTCGGACCGGCGGATCGCCCGCGAACTGGGCATTCACCGCGAGACCGTCGGGCGGCACGTGCGGCGGGGCGGGGCGCAGGCGGAGGCGGAGGAAGTGCCCCCCGGGTCCGAAGCGCCAAAACCGGCCAAGGTGCCCCCCGGGTCGCAGGCGTCCGACGCGTCAGAACCGGCCAAAGTGCCCGCCGGGTCCGTCCCAGCGGAGTCGGGCGGAGTGCCCGTCGGGTCCGCCCCGGCGGAGTCCCACCGGGACGATGCCCGCTCGCCGGGTCCGCCGCGGCGCTGCCACAGCACGTGCCGGGCGTACCACGCGGCGATCGCGGCGAAGCTGGAGCAGGGGCTGACGGCGCAGCGGATCTGGCAGGACCTGGTGGCGGAGCAGGGCCTTGCCGCCGGGTACGACAGCGTCAAGCGGTACGTGCGGAAGCTCTCGCAGGCCGGTCCGCTTCCCTTCCGCCGGATGGAGACGGCCCCCGGCGAGCAGGCGCAGGTGGACTTCGGGCGCGGGGCGCCGATCGTGGACGCCGGGGGCAAGCGGCGGGTCAGCCACGTCTTTCGGATCGTCCTGTCCCACAGCCGCAAGGCCTACAGCGAATCGGTCTTCCGCCAGACGACCGACGGGTTCCTGCAGTGCCTGGAGAACGCCTTCTGGGATTGGGGCGGCGTGCCGCGGACGATCGTGATCGACAACCTCCGGGCGGCGGTGAAGCGGGCGGACTGGTACGACCCGGAGCTGAACCCGAAGATCGAGGCGTTCTGCCGGCACTACGGGACGGTGATCCTGCCCGCGAAGCCCTACACGCCCCGCCACAAGGGGAAGATCGAGCGCGGGATCGGCTACGTGCGGGGCAACGCGCTGAAGGGCCGCACGTTCGCCACGCTGAACGAGCAGAACGCCCACCTGGCCGAGTGGGAGTCCTCGACGGCCGACACCCGCATCCACGGCACGACGCGGCGGCAGGTGGGCAAGGTGTTCCAGGAGGTCGAGCGGGAATCGCTGCTTCCGCTTGGGCCGGGGCGATTCCCGCTGTTCCGCGAGGGCCAGCGGACGGTGCACCGCGACGGGCACGTCGAGGTGGACAAGGCGTACTACTCGGTCCCGCCGGAGTACGTTGGCCGGCGGGTGTGGGTGCGTTGGGACGGGCGGCTGGTGCGGATCTACGTCGAACGCAGGTGGGCGGACGGCGGGTGCGGGCGGCGACGTTCCGCGACCGCAAGACGCTGGAGGACTTTGACTGGTCGTTCAACCCGTCGGTGCCCAAGAAGCAGGTGTACGAGCTGGCGACGTGCCGGTTCGTGCACCAGGGGCGCGACGTGCTGCTGCTGGGCCCGCCGGGGACGGGCAAGAGCCACCTGGTGCAGGCGATCGGGTACCAGAAGATAAAGGGGTCAGGAACCAAAAACGTGACGTTCCGCATCGACCGTGGTAGAGATGGGTCATGCTACGAGCAAATACAGGTTCCTGACCCGAATGGCATCGCGGATTCGAACATGCCGATGGGCTCGCAGAAGTTGTCGGCCTACTCGTACCTGGGAGTTGGAACGGTGGTGCAGGTGGATCATCCTGCGGTAAATGGCGGCCTGACGCTGACGTATGGTACGCGTACGGCCAACCGCATCTGGTAGCCGCCCGGGGCGTGGGGGATGATCGGGCCATGCGAGAAGGAGCACGAGCATGGCCAAGAGCACGGGTCGGGACCGGGCGCGGGAGGCGCAATGGCGGCGGATCGTTCGGGAGCAGGAGCGGAGCGGGCTGACCATCCGCGAGTTCTGCCGGCGGGGGAAGCACAGGGAGAGCGCGTTCTACTTCTAGCGGCGCGAGATGCGGCGTCGTCACGAAGAACAAGAGCAACGCCGCAAGGCCAACGTGCCGACGGCGCCGACGCTCGTGGCGGTGCGCGTCGCGGAGGATCCGCCCGCGCAGGGCGGACCGGGCAATGCCGCGGCCAGGCCGAGCCCTATCGAGATCGATCGGGCGAGGCCTCGCATCGCGATCGATGACATGCAGCTTCCAGGCTGGACATCATCGTTTCATGTCCGCGTCCAGGGCCCAAATCGGTGCTCTCGAAACGCTCCGGGGACCAATCCGGTGCCGGACGGCAGACTCATGTTGGCATCGTTTGTCACCTGCTGTCGTGTCGTGGCAGAATGACGGGGTTGGGGGGTGGTGTCGTAACCTACGGGGGGTTGGGGAGTTGGCGCAGAGAGACGCCAGGGGGCAACGATTGTCACCTCCTAGCGTCAAAGCGGGCGATCGGATTCGAACCGACGACGTCCAGCTTGGGAAGCTGGCATTCTACCACTGAATTACGCCCGCGGAATCCGTTCGGGGCCGGGCCCCGCAACGCACGGTGGATGCTAGCACGATCGCGAATCGGTGTCAACACGAGGGCGGGAAGTTTTTTCGGGGCCATACGCCGTGGGCACGCAGGGGGAAGATGCCCTTGGCGCACTCCGGGCACGCGCGCCGCCGCCGCCGGGGCGGGCGGGGGGGTGCACGACCGTATCTGCGCAGTACCCCCCGCCGTGGGATCCGGCCAGAGGAAGGGGAGAGAGAGGGATTGCACAGATTGATGGGATTACACAGATGAGATCATGTCCATCGAAGGCTGCGCCGGCGCGGAGGGCGCGCGGGCTACTCCCAATCTGCGTAATCCCGCAAATCTGCGCAATCCCCCTCTCTCCGGCCCCGGTGGGCGGACCGCACGTTGCACGCAGGAATGGTCGTGCACCCGCGGGCGGGTTTGGTCTGGTGTCGGGGCGGGGCGTGCGGTAGACTTCGCTCCACCGAGGGCCGGGGAGGCCCTCCTTCGAGGGCCGGTAGGGTCCTCCTTCGAGGGCCGGGCGGCCCTCCTTCGCTGACACTGGAGAGGTAATGGACCTGGAACGCCACATTCGCGACGTACCCGACTTCCCGAAGAAGGGCATCATCTTCAAGGACATCACGCCCCTGGTGGGCAATCCCGACGCGCTGCGTGAGGCGGCCGACCGGTTGGCCGAGCCGTTCCGCACGGCCAACGTGCAGTACGTGGCGGCCATCGAGGCCCGGGGGTTCATCTTCGGGGCCCTGGTGGCCGAGCGGCTGGGGGCGGGGTTCGTCCCGATCCGCAAGCCCGGGAAGCTCCCGGCCAAGACGATCTCGCACAGCTACGCCCTGGAGTATGGGGAGAACACGCTGGAGATCCACACCGACGCCATCCCCCGCGGGGCGCGGGTGCTCGTCATCGACGACGTGCTCGCCATCGGGGGGACGCTGGGGGCGTCGACGCACCTGCTCGAGCAGCTCGGGGCCGACATCGTCGCCGTCGCCGTGGTCGTCGAGCTGGCATTTCTCAGCGGGCGAGACAAACTCGAGAAATACAATGTGCATTCCCTGATACAGGTAGCAGCAGAATGAAGGAATACATCGTCCGTCGCACGCCGATCCCGGCGCCGCTGACGGCGGATAACTACGAGGGGCCGTGGGCGACGGCGAATGTGCTGGAGATCGACCAGTTCCCGTGGTACGCGGGCGGGTCGAAGCAGCGGACGTGGGTCCGCGCGCTGTACGACCCCGACGCCCTGTATCTGCAGTTCCACGCGGAGGACCGGCACATCTCGTCGAAGGTGACGGAACTCAACGGGCCGGTCTGCACGGACAGTTGCGTGGAGTTCTTCGCCTCGCCCGAGCCCGACAAGCGCCCGCACTACTTCAACTTCGAGGCCAACTGCTGCGGGGTCTTCCACCTGGGGTGGGGGGCGGGGCGCCCGCGGCGGCGGCTGATCGGACGCGACCTCGCCAACGGGATCGAGGTGATGACGGCGTTCCCGGGGAAGACGAAGGAGGAGTCGCCCGCCGACGAGCACTGGTGGCTGACGGTGACGCTGCACTTCGACATCCTGGGCGAGTTCATCGGCAGACCGATCGCGGCGAAGCCCGGGTCGGTCTGGAAGGGGAACTTCTACCGCTGCGGGGGCGTGACGGACCCGCAGTACGCGACGTGGAACCCCGTGGGGACGCCCGGTCCGGACTTCCATCAGCCGGAGTTCTTCGGGACGCTGCGGTTCGAGTAGCACCGCGTCCCGGTCCGCCCTCCGCTTCGCTGCGGGCGGACCTGCAGGTAGGGAGGGTCGGCCATGCGGCGGCCGCGCGGCTGGTCTGCGGTGCGTTGGCGTTGACTCCGCCCCCCCCGGCGGGAGAGCATGGGGGGATGAGGTTGGCGTGGTGCATGCTGGGCGTGTTGTGGGCGCTGCCGTGGACGGCGGTGGGGCTGGTGATAGGGGGGGTGTGCCTTGCGTTCGGGGCGCGGGTCCAGCGGTGCGGGGGGGCGGTGGCGTTCTGGGGCGGGGGCGTGCGGTGGCTGCTGGGGCACGTGCCGGTGATCCGGCGGGCGGCGGCGGTGACGGTGGGGCACGTGGTGCTGGCGACGACGCGCGAG
>JAWLCQ010000028.1:0-39989 GCA_041687095.1 Phycisphaerae bacterium
GGCGAGGAGCCCCGCACCGCCTCGAAAAAGGGGGACAGGCACCTGCGCGGCAAGAAGCATGCCGCTACGGAGCCAGTCCCCTTTTTCGAGGCGCCCTGCGCCGGTCCCGCCTTTCGGATCCCGGCGGACCCTTTTCTTCACGCCTTCGCTGCTGTTTGCGAAGGCGTGAACGGTTACCCCGATCACCAGCCGCGCAGAGCACGATAAAAGCAACCGGTGATTCATGCCGCGCTATCGTCGGGTCCCGGTCAACCAGTCAACCGCCCCCCCTACTTCATCCCGAACATCTGCTCCTTGAGGTCCAGGTAGTACAGGTAGTACTCCTGCTTCACATCGGGCGGGCAGCGGTGGTCGCAGAAGGGGATGTACCCGCCGCGCTCGACGGCGGGGGCGAGGGATTCGAGGTAGCGCTTGATGGCGTCGGGGCCCTTGGCGAGTTCCATCTTGTCCACCCCGCCCATGATCCGCAGGTCCCTGCCGTACTCCCCCAGCAGCTCCGTGACGTGGCAGCAGGAGTTGACCTCGTAGGGGAACAGGCAGTTGATGCCCGCCGACAGGAACCCGGGCAGCAGCGGGCGGACGTCGCCGTCGCAGTCCGTGTACCACAGGTCGATCCCGTGCTTGTGCAGCCTCTCGCCGATCCGCTTGTAACGCGGGACGACGACGTCAGTGAAGAACGGCAGCGAGACGATGGGCCCGTTCTTGAAGCAGATGTCCTCCCACCCGCTGGCGTAGTCGAAGTCGACCTGCCCCAGCACCTGGTCGAGGTAGTCCTCCACCAGCACACAGGCCGTCTCGACCATGTCCTCGACCATGTCGGGATAGTCGTAGCATGCGTAGGCGATGCCCTCGAAGGTGAGCATGTCGCGGATGCGCCCGATCATGGACCCGCAGTGCACCCCCAGCGGGTACTCGCGGGTCGGGGGGTGCTGTTTCCTGAGGGCTTCGACGTCCACCTTGCGGGCGGGGTCGTCGCGGCGGAAGCGTTCGGCCTTGGCCTTCTTCCAGTCGTCGGGGGTCACGATGGTGGCCCCGATGTGGTGCGGGATGGTGCTGTGCCCGTCCTTGGGGACCTCCTTGATGAGCCCCAGCCCGTCGCGGACGATCTGCGTGGTCTCCTTGTCCTCGATCACCTCGTGGGGGAACGGCGGGTGGATGAAGGTGTTCCCGCCGGTCCCGGCGATGCGGTCGAAGTTGAAGAAGAGGTCCGCCTGCCAGTTGGTCTTGATCCCGTTGTCGCGGAAGATCGACCAGAGCTGAAAGTTGTCCTCCCAGTAGCCGAACTCCATGTTGAAGCAGCGGTCCACGGGCTGGTAGTGCATCTGCCGGTTGAACCGCTCGCGATCGGTCATCGTGCCCGCCCACTTGGGGCGGATGGGGGTGATTTCGCTCATCATGCGTCCTTTGCTGTACTGAGGTCAGTTCGCGCTTGGGCAATTTCGGATTTGGGATTTGGGATTTCGGATTTGGTGGTTTGTGGATCGGGGGGCTGGCGACAGGGGAAGGGCCTCAACTCAAACGCGAAGCAGCAACACGACCTTCGCTGCATGGCAGATCCCCACCCGCACAGGGGGCACTGGGCGAGGCGTCAGCCAAATCCGAAATCCCAAATCCCAAATCCGAAATCATTCTTCGAATCCCGCCTCGGCGACCTCGATCGCCTTGAGCAGGGCCTTGGCCTTGTTGATGGTTTCCTGGTACTCGTTGGCGGGGACGGAGTCGGCGACGATGCCGGCCCCGGCCTGCAGGTACGCCTTGCCCCCGGAGATCACCATGGTCCGCAGGGCGATGCAGGTGTTCATGTTGCCCCCGAAGTCCACGGTCCCGACCGCCCCGGCGTAGGGCCCGCGGCGGGTGGGCTCGAACTCGTCGATGATCTCCATCGCGCGGATCTTCGGGGCCCCGCTCACCGTCCCCACCGGCAGCGAGGTCCGCAGGGCGTCGAAGGCGGTCTGCCCCTCGGCGAGGCGGCCCGTCACGTTGGAAACGATGTGCATCACGTGCGAGTACCGCTCCACCGTCATCATGTCCGACAGGTCGATGGAGCCGGGCTGCGCGACGCGGCCGACGTCGTTGCGGGCGAGGTCCACGAGCATGATGTGCTCGGCCCGCTCCTTGGGGTCGGCGAGGAGTTCGGCCTCGAGGGCCTCGTCCTCCTCCTCCGTCTTCCCGCGCGGGCGCGTTCCCGCGAGCGGGCGGTTGGTGACGACGCCGTCCTCCACGCGGCAGAGGATCTCGGGGCTCGAACCCACGAGCGTCGCGTCGGGCGTGTTGAGCAGGAACATGAACGGGCTGGGGTTCACCACGCGCAGGGCGCGGTAGATGTCGAACGGGTCGGCCTTCGTCTGCGCGCAGAGCCGCTGCGACAGCACCACCTGGAAGATGTCGCCCGCGCGGATGTACTCCTTGCAGGCCTCGACGGCGGACTCGAACTGCGGGCGGGTGAAATTGGACTCGAAGGGCATCTGCGGGAGGTGTTCGAGCTGGATGTCCCCCACCGCCGCCCCCTTGCCCTCGCGCAGGCGGGCGACGGTGCGCTCGATGGCGTCGGTGGCGGAGCGGTAAGCGGTGCCGGGATCGTCCTGAACGTGGGCGTTGCAGACGACCTTGATGGTCTTCTGCACGTGGTCGAAGATCACCACCGTGCGGTAGAGCCCGAACCACAGGTCCGGCAGATGACGGTCATCCGCGGGCCCTTCGCCGATGTCCTCGTAGTAGCGGGCCATGTCGTACCCCGCGTACCCGACGATCCCGCCCGTGAAGCGGGGCAGGCCGGGGACGTGCACCTGGCGGTACGGGGCGAGGAGCGTCTCGAGTTCGCGGAGCGGATCGTGCGACTGGAGCACCTGCTTGTCGCGCCCGCGGGTGATGGTGACCTCGTCCCGCCGCGCCACGAACGTCGCCTCCGGGTCCACGCCCACGAACGAGAACCGCGCCACCCGCTCGCCCCCCACCACGCTCTCCAGCAGGAAGGCGTGCCGGGACGGAGCGAAACCCGCCGGCCGCGACAGCCGCTGATACGCCGTCACCGGGGTCAGCGAGTCGGCGAGAAGCAGGCGATGCACGGGGATGGTATTGCCCTGCTCGCAGAGCTGAAGGAACTCGTCGAAACTCGGGTAGTAGTGCTTCATCGGGTCTCGAACTCCTTCCACGCCACCCCGGCCGCCCCGATCACGCCCGCGTCCGTCCCCAGACGGGCGAGGGACAGGCGGGTCTTGACGTCCGAGAGCGTCCAGTGCTGGCGGCGGAACTCCGTGCGGAGGGGGACCATGAGGTCATCGCCCGCCTTGGTCAGGCCCCCGGCGAGCACGATCTCGGCGGGGTCGAAGATGCGGCAGATGTTGACGCAGCCGATGGCCAGGTAGCGGATGGAGCGGTCCCAGACCTCGGCGGCGAAGGCATCGCCCTCGCGGCGGGCGGCGTTGACGTCGGCGGCGTCGAGGGCGCCCTGGGTGTTGAGGATCGCCTCGAGCCGCCCCCCCGCCGAGCCCTCCCGGATGCGGCGGACGGCGTACGCCGCCAGGAACGTCGCCGAGCAGTACCGCTCCAGGCAGCCCTTCTGCCCGCACCCGCACAGCTCGCCTCCCGGGTCCACGATCATGTGCCCGAGTTCCGCCCCGATCTTGTGGGACCCGTGCAGGACGCTCCCGCCGAGGATGATCCCGCTGCCCAGGCCCGTGCCCAGGGTGAGCATGACCATGTCCTGGACGTCGCGTCCGGCCCCGCAGACGAACTCGCCGTACGCGGCGGCGTTGGCGTCGTTTTCGAGGACCGTGGGCAGCGAGGTCCGCTCGGCGACGCGGTCGCGCAGCGGGCAGTTGTCCATGCCCGGAATGTTCGGGAGCGAGATGATCACCCCGGCGTCCAGGTCAATAGGGCCCGGGCTGCCGATCCCCACCCCCACCACGCGGTCGCGCGGAAGCTTCTCCCGCGCGATCACCTGTTCCGCCCCGGCGACGATCTGGGCGATGACGCCCTCGGATCCGCGGTCGAGGGGCGTGGGGAGCTGAAACGTCTCGCTCGCCGTCCGGTCCTCCCTCAGCGCACCAAACTTGATGAACGTCCCCCCCAGATCCACGCCTACGCAATATCGGCCCATGGCTTCCATCTCCATCATGAAGGCAAGCGGCGTATTGTCCCGTGACCGGGCCGGATTGTCAAAAGGACCTTCCAGGAAAGGTCGCCGGAAGCGGCTGCGGCGGGACCGCGGCCCGCCGCGAAATCCGCTCCTCGCTCCCCCCCCCGCCGGAGAAAGGAAAAGCAACGGGTCCGCATGGTTGACAGCGCGGGGGACAAGGCGTTAGCATGGAGCGGTTTAAGGGATTGCCCTATGCGCAAGAAGGATGCGACAGCCTTATACGAGGTGATCGCCCAGACGCGGGAGCGGAAGGGCGCGGCCGGCGGTATGACGTTGCCCGGATGGGCCAACAAGAAACCCGAGGCCGATACGCCCGCCGAATCCGCCGAGGTCGAGGTGCGCCCCCCGCAAGAGGCGCCGGACCCCGAGCCGCCGGTGGCGGTGACCCCGGCCCCCGCGGAGCCTCTGCCCGCGGCGGCGCCCGCGCCGCGGCCGCCGCGCCCGCGTACGCCCGTCTTCTCCAACCAGAATGGGCGGGTCGTGCTGTCCCTGGGAGCGGGCGGTGCGCTGGCGACCGTGGCGGGGCTGTGCGTGCTGCTGAGTGTGGCCTTCCTGGTCGGGCGGGTCACGGGCACGGCAGGTGGGGAGACCGCGGTCCAGGCCGGGGTGACGGATGGAGGCGGGGAGGCCGCCGGGGGCGAGCAGGCCGGCGTGCAGCGCGTCGCCCGCGAGGCCGGCAAGTACTACCTGGTGATCCAGACGGTCAAGGGCCAGGGCCCCGAGCAGATCCAGGACGCCCACCGCATTGCCCAGTGGGCGACGCAGAAGGGATATCCGGCGGAGGTGTTCCAGCTCGAGCGGGACCTGATCGTATGGTCGACGCGGCCCTTCGCGTCCCCGCGTGCCGATGACGCCCGCGCCTTCGCCGAGCAGGTCCATCGCCTGGGCAAGCAGTACCGCGAACAGGGCGGCCAGTATAATTTCTCGCAGGAGACGAACGGCCAGATCACCGGCTACTTCCTCCAGCAGCGCAACCCGTGATTCCCGCCCGGGCGCAAGGCCCCGGGCGTTTTCCCCTTGAGATCGAGATTCGACGGAGAGTTTGCATCATGACCATGGATCGCACCCTGAAGGTTTCCGGCGGGCTCATCAAGGTCCGCTCCGTTCTCACCCGCGCCGAGCGCATCGCGATGATGGTGGAGGACGGCACATTCGAGCCCGGCGCGCGCAGCCCGCTGGGCCTGCCCAAGACCAAGGTCCGCCACAGCAAGGCGGGCACCAAGAGCAAGAAGGCCGAGGAGACCCCCGCCGAGGGCGCCGCTCCCGCCGCTGCGGCCCCCGCGGCCGCTGCGGGCAAGAAGACCGCCAAGGCCGCCAAGTCCGGCAAGTAGGGCACCACGATGGAGCGCAACCCCGCCGCCATCGCTGATCGTATGCGCCTGCTCGACGCGTCGGGCATCCGCAAGGTGTTCGATCTCGCCGCCAAGCTGAAGGACCCGATCAACCTCTCGATCGGGCAGCCGGACTTCGACGTCCCCGAACCCATCCGAGAAGCCGCCGTCGCCGCCATCCGCGCCGGCAAGAACCAGTACACCCAGACGCAGGGCACGGCCGAACTCCGCTCCGCCCTCGCCGACGAGTGCCGCCGCGAGTTCGGCTGGACCGACGAGCGCCCCTACCTCGTCACCAGCGGGGTCAGCGGCGCCTTGGTCCTCGCCCTCATGGTCACGGTGAACCCCGGCGACGAGGTCCTCTTCGCCGACCCGTACTTCGTCATGTACTCCCACCTGGTCAACCTCTGCGGAGGCGTGCCCGTCCCGGTGGACACGTACGACGACTTCCGGCCCAACCTCCAGCGCCTCGCCGACGCCATCACCCCCCGCACGCGGATGATCCTCGTCAACTCCCCCGCCAACCCCACCGGAGCGGTCTGGAGCGAGCAGGACCTCCGCGACCTGGCGGAACTGGCGGGGAGGCACGATCTGCTGGTGATCTCCGACGAGATCTACAACCTCTTCTGCTACGACGCGCCCTTCGCGTCCATGGCGAGGTACTACCCCAACACGCTGCTCATGCGCGGGTTCTCCAAGAGCTACGCCATGACGGGCTGGCGGCTGGGCTGGTGCACGGGCCCCAGGGCCGTCCTCGACAAGATGACGATGCTCCAGCAGTACAGCTTCGTCTGCGCCCCGAGCATGGTGCAGGCGGCGGGGGTGACGGCGTTGGGGGTGGACATGTCGGAGCACGTGACGGCCTACCGCCGCAAGCGGGACATGGTCTACGATGCCTTGGGCGAGCGGTTCGGGCTGGTCAAGCCTGGGGGGGCGTTCTACGCGTTCTGCCCGGCGCCGGGCGGGGACGCGTCGGCGTTCGTGGAGAAGGCCATCGCCCGCAACGTTCTGATCATCCCGGGCAACGTCTTCTCCACCCGCAACACGCACTTCCGCATCTCGTACGCCACCAGCGACGAGAAACTCCAGCAGGGGCTGGAGATCCTCCGGTCGCTGGCGTAGGCGGGGCGGAAGAGGAACCGCAAGGCAGACGGTGCCTGCGCGGCGGGATTCCGTTTGGCCTTGCGGTGGAGCACCCGTGGAAATCCCCTTGCATTGGGCTCCATCGGACACTACAACGCTCGGATTCCCCTGGAGCCTAGATCACAAAGGACAGCCTTCGCATGAAGTTTCAGTTGGTGGACAGGATCGAGTTGATCGAGCCCGCGAAGCGGATCGTGACCCGCAAGGCCCTCTCGCTCGCCGAGGAGTACCTCGCCGACCACTTCCCGGCGTTCCCCGTCATGCCCGGAGTGCTCATGGTCGAGTCGCTCGTGCAGGCCGGGGCGTGGCTGGTGCGGGTGCAGCAGCAGTTCTCCCGCTCCATCATCGTGCTCGCCAAGGCCAAGAACGTCCGCTACGCCAACTTCGTCGCCCCGGGCCAGATCCTCCGCTGCGAGGTCGAGGCCTCGGAGATCACCGACACCTCCGCGACGATCAAGGGCGCGGGCTTCGTCGAGGATCGCCAGACCGTCCAGGGCCGCTTCGACCTCCGCTGCTTCAACCTCGCCGACACCCAGGCGCGCGGTGCGGAGGCCGACCAGGCCATCCGCGCCCTGCTCCAGAAGCAGTGGAAGATCATCGGCGGGCCCGAGGCCTTGGAGGCCGCGGGCGCGTAGGCGGGCCCGGCGTGGGGTCCGGGATGGAGTTCCCGCGGATCCCCGAGCGGCGAAACTGCGGGTGCGGAGCGAATCTCCGATGCCCCCCCCGCCGCGACGCCGAGACCCACGCCCGTCCTGCCGAGGAGCGGCGGATCCGGGTGCGGGTGGGTCCGGGAGACCGGCGTTCGCACCCCGACTGCCAATCTCCGCGAGTGCAGTATTGACGTAGGTACGGAAATCCCCTATACAGGTCGCTTCGGTCGCGCCCGCTCCGGCGGTGCCGCACAGCAATCACGACACCGGTTCCCGGCATGGGACAATGAGGAGAGTAGATCCATGGCGAAGACTCAGGATGAAGTCTTTAACGAGGTTCGCGAGATCCTGGTGGACTCGCTCGGGGTGGACGAGGATGAGGTCACGCCCGATGCGAAGCTTTCGGCCGATCTGGGCGCGGAGTCCATCGACTTCCTGGAGATCGTGTTCAAGCTCGAGAAGTCGTTCAACATCAAGATCCCGCGCGGGGAACTCATCCCCGACAACGTCCTGAACAACGCCGATTTCGTGCAGAACGGCAAGCTGACCGACACCGGGCTCACCGAGCTTCGGAAGCGGATGCCCCACGTGGACTTCGCCGAGTTCGAGCAGGATCCCGACGTCAGCAAGATGATGGACCTGTTCACCGTGCAGACGATCACCAACTTCGTCCTGACCAAGCTGAATCAGTAGGCCCCCATGCGTTGGATCTGGATCGATCGTTTCACTGAGTTCGTCCCCGGCCAGCGAGCCGTCGCCCTCAAGAACGTCTCGCTCGCCGAGGAGCATCTTCACGACCACTGGGAGCCCTGCCCCATCATGCCCGCGTCCCTCATGATCGAGGGCATGGCGCAGACGGCGGGCATCCTCGTCGGGCAGGCACGGGACTTCAAGGAGAAGGTCGTCCTGGCGAAAATTCGGACGGCCGAGTTCTCCGACGTCGTGTATCCCGGCGATCAGATCACCTATATCGCCGAAGTCGAAACCCTCGCCGACGAGGCCGCCGTCACCCACGGCACGGTCCTGAAGAACGGCCAGCCCATCGGTACGGTGGACCTGATGTTCTCCCACGTGGACCAGAGCCTCTCGGGCGTCAAGGTCCCCGAGGAGAATTTCGTCTTCACCGGGCAGTTCGAGCGGCTGGTGGCCCCCCTGCTGGAGGGGCGGAATGGCTAGGCGCCGCGTCGCCATCACCGGTCTGGGCGTGGCGACGGCCGCCGGTGTGGGCGCCGACGCCTTCTGGAACGCCCTGCTCGGCGGGGAGTCCTTCGTCCGCCCGGTCACCAGCATCGACCTGTCGGGCTTCCCCACCGTCCTCGGGGGGGAACTGCAGGGCTTCTCCGCGAAGGACTACGTGCCCAAGCACTACCGCAAGGCCGTCAAGGTCATGGCCCGCGACATCGAACTCGCCGTCGCCGCCGCCGACCTTGCCTTCCGGGACAGCGGGATCGTCACGCGCGGGATCGATCCCGACGCCGCGACCATCGCCCCCAAACGCCTGGGCTGCAACATCGGGGCCGGCCTCATCTGCTCCGATCTCGATGAACTCGGGGCGGCCGTCAACACCGCCCTCACCGACGGGCACTTCGACCTCCGCCGCTGGGGCAACGAGGGCATGACCAACCTCACGCCCCTGTGGCTGCTGAAGTACCTGCCCAACATGCTCGCCTGCCACGTGACGATCATCCACGGGGCGGAGGGGCCCAGCAACACCATCACCTGCGGGGACGCCTCCGGGCACCTTGCGATCGGGGAGGCGACGCGACTGATCCAGCGCGACGCGGCCGATGCCGTCATCGCCGGGGGGGCCGAGAGCAAGCTCAACCCCATGGGCCTGCTCCGCCAGTCCCTCCTGAACCGCCTCGTGTCCACCCGCACCGCGGGCGAAACCGGCACGGTCCGCCCCTTCGACGCCGCCCACTGCGGCACGGTCGTGGGGGAAGGCGGTGGGCTGCTGATCCTTGAGGACCTGGAGCGGGCGCGGGAGCGCGGTGCTCGCATCTACGCCGAGGTCGTTGGCTTTGGGGCCGCCTGCGACCCCGAGGCCGTCGATGTCACACGCCCCACCGTCGGGAACGTCGGCCTTGCCGTCACGAAAGCCCTCGCCGACGCGCAGATCGCCCCCCAGCAGGTCGGGGCCATCCTCGCCCATGGCACGGGCGTCCCGGCCGAGGACGACATCGAGTGCGACGCCTGGCACACCGCCATGGGCGATCGGGCCGCCGACATCCCCTGCTGCGCACTGACGGGGGCGCACGGTTCGCTGTTCGCCGGGGCCGGTGGGGCCTCGCTGGCCGCCGCGGCCCTCATGCTGCACCACCAGACCGTCCCCCCCACCGCCAACTTCTCCAACCCCTCCGCTGCCTGCCGTCTGGCCCTGAGCAGCGCCCCGCGCAGCCTGTCGCTGCCGTACGTCGTCAGCGGGGCCTTCACGGTCGGCGGCCAGAGCGGCGCCTGCGTTCTCAAGCGGTACGAAGCATGAGCCGAAGACGAGTCGTCATCACCGGAATGGGCACCGTCAACCCGTTGGGGTTGGACGTCGAGAGCACGTGGAAGGCGCTGATGGAAACGGCGAGCGGGATCTCCCCCACTCGCCTCTTCGACGCCTCCACCTTCCCCACGAAGTTCTCCGCCCAGGTGTCCGAGGCCTTCGACCTCGCCGCCGTCGTGCCCGACCCCGCCAAGCATCGCCACGCCGGCCGCCACTGCCGCTTCGCCCTCGCCGCCGCCGTCCAGGCCTGGCGGCAGGCGGGACTGGGGCAGTTCCCCCACCTCGACCGCTCCCGCCTGGGCATCTACCTCGGGGGGGGCGAGGGCTCGCTCGACTTCGAGAACTTCACCGGCCTGCTCGTCGATGCGTGGAACGACGGGAAGATCGACACCGCCAAGTGGGCCCAGTCCGCCTTCACCCGCATGGACCTCTACCGCGAGATCGAGCAGGAATCGAACATGATCCTCGCTCACCTCGCGGCCGAGTTCGACGTCCAGGGCCCCTCCTTCAACGACCTCACCGCCTGCGCCGCCTCCACCCAGGCCATCGGCGAGGCCACCATGCAGATCCGCTACGGCGACGCGGATGCGGTCCTCACCGGCGGGGCCCACTCCATGATCCATCCCTACGGGGTCACGGGCTTCAACCGCCTGACGGCCCTGTCGGTCCGCAACGACGACTACAAGACGGCGTCGAGGCCGTTCGACCTCACCCGCGACGGGTTCGTCCTGGGCGAGGGCGCGAGCATCCTCATCCTGGAGGAGTACGAGTTCGCCAAGGCCCGCGGGGCGACCATCCTCGCCGAGATCGTGGGCTACGGCGCTTCGGCCGACGCGTTCCGCATCACGGATCAGGACCCCGAGGGCGACGGGGCCGCGACGTCCATGCGCGCCGCCCTTGCCGACGCCTCCCTCACCCCCGCGGACATCGACTACATCTCCGCCCACGGGACGGGGACGAAGCAGAACGACCAGGTGGAGACCCGCGGGATGAAGGCCGTCTTCCAGGACCTCGCCCCCGCCGTCCCGGTCTCCAGCGTCAAGAGCATGCTGGGCCACCTCATCGCCGCCGCCGGGGCCACCGAACTCATCACCTGCATCCTCGCCATCCGCGACCAAGTCCTCCCCCCCACCACCAACTACACCACCCTCGACCCCGACTGCGACCTCGACTACATCCCCAACCAGCCCCGCCAGGCCAAGGTCCAGACGTGCATGTCGAACAGCTTCGGCTTCGGCGGACAGAACAACACGCTGATCATCAGCAAGGTGTAACGAGCCGGAGAGCGGCACGGGGCGGGATGGACAGGAAACTCCTCCAGCAGGATGCCACGGCTGCGCTTCTCACCGCCGTGCGGCCCGCCGCTTCGCGACGGGCGCGGGTTCGGCGAAACGTGGTTGCTGTGCTATGCTCCGCAAGCCGCGGCACCCGCTCACTAAGATCAGAGGAATAGGACGAATGGCCCCACTTCGACACTTGCCCTGCCCAAGACACTTGCGGGGAGCGTGTGCAGGCCTGCTGACGGCATCGCTTCTTCTTGCCCATCTTCTTGGGTGCAACGGAAAGGACGGCAGACAGGAGACCGCACCGACACCGCCGGCCGCGGCGCCAGCTTCCGTGGAAGCGCTCATGGACCAGGTCTTGCTCGCGATCAAGCACCAGGATCGAGACAGGCTTCTATCGCTGGTGCACTGGGAGGGGGTTGACGAGGAATTCAGGACGACCCACTGGGGCATCTTGTGCGACTCCCTTCTGGGGGACCAGTACCGCGAGACGTACATAGAGGAAGCGCCGGCCGATGATGCGCTGCTAGTTCTCAACGGGGAGGAGCTCGTGTGGACATCGCCCCCAACCCGCCGGATCGTACTGCGGCACGTGAAGACCCAGCCGGATCAGGAGATGACGACGCACCTATCGGCAGCGCAAATCGATGGAATCTGGTACATCGTCGGCCGGCGACGTCGCGCCCCAGGGGAAGCACTGGCGGCCGTCGCGATCGACGAGTACAAGGGCCCGGCAGCCAACCCCCGACCCGGGGGCGGGCGGGAGAAGTACAACGCCATCGACAGTGGCATGCCCCGCGATCAGGTCTTTATGATCCTCGGGAACGTCCTGGTTCACAAGCTCGAACAGACCGGGGGGTCGCAAGAGGCCTATGAGTGGGAGTACCGTGGGGGCAACATCAGTGTCGGGTTCAGCGACGGCGTGGCCCAGTGGAAGTCCAACACCTTCGTTAACAACTGAGAGCCGGGTGACACGGCTGCGCTTCTCACAACCGTGCGGGCCGCCGCTTCGCGAAGGGCGCGGATTCCGCAACGGTGGAAGCATCTCTTGATCGGAATGTGAAAATCCGGTAACGTTCTGGTTTCAGGAAACCGACAGGGAACGTCACGGATGGCACAGAAGAAGACGGTCAAGAAGACTGCCAAAGCGGCAAAGAGCACGGCGAAGAGCACGGCCGAGAGCACGGCCGAGAGCACGGCAAAGACGAAGGCGAAGAAGGCCACCGTGGCCCCCGCCAAGACGGGCAAGGCGAGCAAGACCGCCCCGAAGATGGCGGCCAAGGTGGTCCCGACGAAGGCCGCCAAAGCCGCAGGCGCCAAGGCCGCCGCCAAGGCCGCGGGCGGAAAGTCCGCTGCCAAGGCCAAGACCGCCAAGGCCGCCGCCGCCAAGGCCCCGGCGAAGAAAGGCAAGGCCCGCAAGAAGACCGCGCCCAAGGCGTCGATCACGGTCTACATCCCCGGCGCGCAGGCGCCCGCCCCGGCCGCCAACGCCAATGCCGCCGCCGTCCCTGCCGATGCCTCCCCCGAGGCTGCCGAGGGCCTCGACATCGAACTCGCCGACACCACCGCCGACGAGCTGGACCTCGCCGCCCCCCCTGCCCCCGCCGTCCCCGACAAGGCTCCCCCCAGGCGAGGGCGCAAGCCCGCCGCGTACGCCACCGCCGAGTCCATGGCCAAGGCCCAGCGGTCGATCTCCGTCAGCGAGTTCTTCGCCAAGAACCGCCATCTGCTGGGCTTCGACAACCCGCGCAAAGCCCTCCTCACCACCGTCAAGGAGGCCGTCGATAACGCCCTCGACGCCTGCGAGGAGGCGGGCATCCTCCCCGTGGTCCAGATCGAGATCCGCGAGGTCTCCGAGACGCACTTCGAGGTCTCCGTGCAGGACAACGGGCCCGGCATTGTCCGCAAGCAGATCCCCAGCATCTTCGGGCAGTTGCTGTACGGGTCCAAGTTCCACCGCCTCCGCATGTCCCGCGGGCAGCAGGGCATCGGGATCAGTGCGGCCGGCATGTACGGACTGCTCACCACGGGCCGTCCCGTGCGGATCACCTCGCGGACGGGCGCGCGATCGGCGGCCCATTACTACGAGTTGCAGATCGATACCCGCCAGAACCGTCCCGACGTCATCACCGAGACCACCGTCGACTGGGACGTGCCCCACGGTACGCGGGTGACGATCGAGCTGGAGGCCCGCTACCAGAAGGGCCGCCAGTCCGTCGATGACTACCTCCAGCAGACCGCCGTCGCCAACCCGCACGTCACGCTGATCTACCGCGCGCCCGACGGCCGCGAGGACCGCTACAACGCCACCGTCACCGAGGTCCCGGAGCAGCCCGGGGAGATCAAGCCCCACCCCTACGGGGTCGAACTGGGCGTGCTGCTGAAGATGCTGCAGGAGACGAAGGCGAAGACGGCCGAGCAGTTCCTGACGGAGGAATTCTCGCGGGTGAGCCCGCGCGTGGCGAAGGAGATCCTAGCGGCAGCGAAGATCGCCCCCTCCACCCGTCCCCGCAAGGCTGCCGAGACCCCCCGCGCCCTGTACGAGGCCATCCAGAACACGAAGATCATGGCCCCCCTGACGAACTGCGTCGTGCCCATCGGGGAGGACAAGCTCATCGCCGGGCTCCAGCAGGTCGTGCCCGCGGAGTTCTACAGCGGCACGACCCGCCCGCCGTCGGTGTACCGGGGCAACCCCTTCATCATCGAGGCCGCCATCGCCTACGGCCGCCCGGAGAACGGGGGCAACGGGGAGGGCAATGGCGGCGGCGGGAATGGAGACGAGGGCCCCGGAGACGCCGAGCCCCACGGCGGCTCCCGGGGCAAGGGCGAGAACGACAACGACGCCTCGTCGCTCGCCAAGGTCATCCGCTTCGCCAACCGCGTTCCCCTGCAGTACCAGCAGGGCGCGTGCGCGATCACCAGGTCGATCGTCGACCTCAACTGGCGGTCGTACGGTCTGGGGCAAGGCCGCGGGTCCCTCCCGTCGGGCCCGCTGACGATCGTGGTGCACATGGCCAGCGTGTGGGTGCCCTTCACCTCCGAGTCCAAGGAGGCCGTCGCGTCCTACCCGGAGATCCTCAAGGAGATCCGCCTGGCGTTGCAGGACTGCGGGCGCAAGCTCGGGAGCCATCTGCGGCGGACGGCGAGGATGAAGCAGGAGCTGAAGAAGCGGTCGTACATCGAGAAGTACATCCCCGCGATCGGGGAGGCGTTGCGGGACATCCTGTCGCTCAACGCCCCCCAGGTGGATCAGCTCTGCGCGGACCTGAAGGACTCGCTGGAGCGTTCCCGCAAGCTCTGAGACGGATCCCAGGTAATCCCTGCGAACCGTTGGTTTGGCGTGGTTGCTCCCGGCTTCGCCCAGGCTGCGCCGTGGCAGGCCGCTTCGCTTCGCAAACCACGACACCCGCGCATGAACCAAATGGGATGCGCATGAGACGGGGGAAACCGGGAAGCGGCCGAGTGCCGCGCCGCCCGCTCTCCCTTGCCCCGCTACACGAGGTCCGCGAAGGAGGTCGCCTCGAGCTTGTTGGCGGTGTAGTCGCGGATCTCGCGGAAGAGGTTGATGAGGCCCGTGCTGCGTTCGATGGGCGTGTGCTCGTGGAAGTACTTGCTCGCCGAGCCCACGGGGGCGATGGCCCCGTCGAGGAGGCGGATGATCTCCGCGACGCTGATCTTCGACGGCGGGCGGGCGAGGCGGTATCCGCCCTCCGTCCCCCGCGCGCTCTGGACGTACCCCGCCCCCTTCAGCGCCAGCAGGATCTGCTCCAGGTACTTGCGGGGGATGTCCATCCGTTGGGCGATGTCCCCCGTCTTCACGTACCCTTCCTCGTAGTGCTCCGTCAGATCGATCAGCGCCAGACAGGCGTACTCGCTTCGACGCGAAAGTCGCATTCCGTTGACTCCCAGGACGACGCGGTGCGTGCGGGCAGCGCATCGAATACCGCTACTGTACGCCCGGAAGGCTGCGCACGTCAACGCCCGCCCGGGGGGCGGGGGTGGGCGGGTGCAGCAGCGGATTGTGGCGGGGCAAAGGCCCGGGCACCCTCCTCCCCGCGTGGAACTGCATGTCGGGCCTCCGAGGGATGGGCCGCAGAGGCGCGGAGACGCAGAGAAGAGAATGTTTTGGAAACTGCTCTTCCCCGGGCGTCGCCGGCAAGCTCCTCGGCGAGAGGCAGACTTCGCTCGCCCTTTTGGCGTAACGCAAAAAAGCAAGCTGCGGGCAAGCTCCTCAGCGACAGGCGGACCTCGCTTGCCCTCTTGGCGCAAGCGCTCCGGCCTCCCTGCCCCCGGGACCTCGCCCTGTGCCTCCGCACACGACGATCCGCAACTCCCTCCCCTCCGCGTCTCCGCGCCTCTGCGGCCCATCCCGCGTACCGCCGCCCGCCACGAATTCTTGCTGCACCCGGGTGGGCGGCGGACGGGAAATGCCATGGACATGCCCGGTTCTGTCCGATATTGGTAGGAGTGTGCGGCACGTCACCGGCAATCGACACACGGGAGCGGACATGAGTGTGGATCGGGAAAAGCAGGCGTTGGAGCAGTGCATCCGCGAGGCGGGGCGCGTGGTGTATCAGATGGCCCGGGAGGGTTTTGAGACGGCCCGCAAGGCCAATCAGGACCCCGTCACGACGGCCGACCTCGCCGCCGACCGCATCCTGCGCGAAGGGCTGCTCGCGGCGTGCCCGGGGACGGAGTGGCTGTCCGAGGAGACGCGGGACCGCCCGGAGCGCCTGGCGGCCGAGCGGGTCTGGATCGTGGACCCGATCGACGGGACCAAGGAGTTCGTCTCGGGCATCCCGGAATATGCCGTGTCGGTGGCGCTGGTCGAGCGCGGGACCCCCATCCTGGGGGCCGTCTTCAACCCCGCCACGGACGAGCTGTACCTCGCCGCCCGCGGGCAAGGCGTGACGCGCAACGGGCAGGCCGTCCGCAGCGACCGCCCCCTGCCCGACAAGCCCGTCATCCTCGCCTCCCGCAGCGAGGTCAAGCGCGGGGAGTGGGACATCTTCCGCCCCCTCGCCGAGATCCGCATCTGCGGATCGATCGCGTACAAGCTCGCACTCGTCGCCGCCGCCCAGGCCGACTCGACCTTCTCCCTCGGGCCCAAGAACGAGTGGGACATCGCCGCCGGGATCCTGCTGGTCATGGAGGCCGGCGGGTACTCCGCCGACAAGGCGGGCAAGCCCTACGTCCTCAACCAGGCCAACACGCTGGTCAACGGCATTGTGGCGTCGACGCGGTCGGCCCGCGAGCTGACGATCGAGCTGGTGCAACGGTATCCGACCCCGCAGGGGCGGGCAGACTGAGAGGTCCTTCGTGCTCGCGCAGCTCGGCCCGCAGTATCACTGGAACCAGGTCCTCTACAACCGGTGGTGGATCGCCGCCATCGCCCTGGGCGTGTCCATCGTCGCCACGCCCATCGTCCGCCACATCGCCTACCGCCTCAAGGTCGTGGACCGCCCGGACGCCCTGCTGAAGCCCCATGGCCGTCCGATCGCGTACCTCGGCGGCGTGGCGATGTGCGTCGGGCTGCTCTCGGGCCTGGCGGGCTACCTGTCCGTCCTGCCGAACCTGTCCGCACTGTGGGACGGGATCGGAGGCGCCCTGGGGGCGGGGGACGTGGCGGCGCTGCTGTTGAACCCGCTGTGGAACCTCCTCTTCGTGGCCCTGGCGGCCGTGGCGATTACGCTGGTGGGGCTGCTGGACGACCTCTACTCGATCCGCCCGGGGCAAAAGATCCTGGGGCAGTTGGTGGTGGCGGCGCTGCTGCTGATGGGGGGCGTGGGAACGCGCATGGGGGCGGTGTTCCTCGAGCCCATGGGCCTCGCGGAGGTTCCGTGGCTCCTGTACCCCCTGAGCGGGGGCATGGTCTGCTTCGCCGTCATCATCTGCTGCAATGCCACCAATCTGCTTGACGGTTTGGACGGGCTGTGCGGGGGCGTCAGCGCGATCATCGGGTTGGGCTTTCTGGCGCTGGCGGTGTACCTGGCGATGTGGGGGAACACCAACCCCGAGATGGACGCCCTACGGGTCTCGCTGGCCTTGGCGATGGTCGGAGCGATCCTGGGGTTCCTGCCCTACAACACCCACCCCGCGTCGATCTTCATGGGCGACGCAGGGTCGATGCTCCTGGGGTTCCTGGTCGCGACGATGATGGCGCTGTTCTGCCACACCGGCAATCCCCGGTGGTTCATGGCCTCGGTCGTCGTCTTCGCCGTTCCCGTCATGGACACCATGCTCGCCGTCGTCCGCCGCCTCCTCGCGGGGCGCAGCATCTTCGCCGGCGACCGCTCGCACCTGTACGACCAGCTCATCGACCGGGGCGTTCGCCTCCGCCGCGTCGTGGGGCTGTTCTACCTCCTCAGCCTCCTGGCGGCCGGGATCGGGGTGGGAGCGGCGGTCTACCTCCGCACCCGCTACGCCCTGGTCCTGCACCTGGGCCTGTTCGCGCTGGTGTGGCTCATCTTCCGCCGCATGGGCGTCATCCGCGAGGAGGCCTCCCGCACCCGCCGGGCGCATGACGTCGGGCCCACCGCGCCGGTCCGACCGGCCGTCGGAAGCGAGGAGGAGCCCCTCAACCTCCTCTTTACGTCCGTGGGGCGGCGGGTGTCGCTCGTGCACGAGTTCCGCCGCGCCGCCCGCGATCTGCGGGTCTCCCTGACCATCCACGCCGCCGACCACCTGGAGATGGCCCCGGCGCTGCAGGTGGCCGACCACAAGGCCATCGTCCCATCCATCCGCACCGACGGGTACGTCCAGGCCATCCTCGACTACTGCCGCACCCACGCCATCCACGCCCTCATCCCCCTGATCGATACCGAACTGCTCCCGCTCTCCAACGCCGCCGACCGCTTCCGCGAGGTCGGCACCGAACCGATCCTCTCCTCCCATGAGGTCGTCAGTATTGCCCGCGATAAGATCCTCACCGCCGAATTCCTCCTCGCCCATGGGTTCCTGACCCCGCGGATCCTGTCGCCCGAGGAATTCGCCTCGGCCACCTATCCGCTGTTCGTCAAGCCCCGCCGCGGCAGCGCGTCGCAGGGCATCCGCAAGGTCAACGACGCCCGCGAACTCGAAATGTTCCTCGCCACCCACCCCGACTCCATCGTCCAGGAGTTCATCGCCGGGCAGGAGTACACCGTCGACGTCTTCGCGGACCTCGGCGGCACCCCCCGCTGCGCCGTTCCCCGCCTCCGACACGAGACCCGCTCCGGGGAGGTCTCCAAGGGCGAGACGGTGCGGCACGCGAGGATCATCGACGCGTCCATGCGGCTCGTCCGCGAACTCGGGGGCTGCCGGGGCATGGTGACCATCCAGTGCTTCCTGACGCCCGACGGACGGATCGTGTTCATCGAGATCAACCCCCGATTCGGCGGGGGCGTGCCCCTCTCCATCCGCGCCGGGGCCGACTCCCCCCGCTGGATCCTCGAACTCCTGCTCGGCCGCGACGTGCAGATCGACGCCAGCGCCTGGAGGGACCACCTGCTCATGCTCCGCTACGACGAGGCCATCTTCCTCCCCGCCGACCAGTTGCCCCGGGGCAATGCGTAGCCCGATCCGGTCTTCGCGCAAACTGAGCGCACTTTGCACGGTCTGTGTGGCATAATGGGACGAGCCGATCGTCGTTCCCTTGCCATACTCACATAGAGGATCGCATGCCTTACCGCAGGACAAAGCTCGTCGCCCTCGTCGTCGTCTCCCTGTGCCTGACCGTTCCGCTCTCGGCGGGGAGCCCCAGGCACGTCATCCTGCTGATCTCCGACGGGGCGGGGTTCAACACCTTCCACGCCGCCTCCTACTATCAGCACGGCAAGCTTGGGCAGCAACCCTACGACGCCTGGCCGGTCCGCCTGGCGTGCTCGACGTACATGCTCAATGACGACGGAACGCCCGCAGGCTATGACGCCCAGGCCGCCTGGGCCTCCTTCGACGCCGTCCGCGGCACGGCCGACACCACCGTCGCCACCGACTCCGCCGCCGCCGCCACCGCCCTCTACACGGGCGCAAAGACGCTCCGCGGGCGCATCGGGGAGGACCGTGAGGCGGCGGCGCTGCCCACGCTCGCCGACATCGCCCATGCGCAGGGGCTCGGTACGGGCGTGGTCACCAGCGTCCAATTCGCCCACGCCACCCCCGCCGCCCTCGCCGCCCACAACGAGCACCGGAACAACTACGTCGCCATCGCCAACGAGATGATCTTCGGGTCCGACCTCGACGTCATCATGGGCTGCGGGCACCCGGAGTACGACAAGAACGGCCGCCCGCGCCCCACCGACCCCGACAAGTACAAGTACGTGGGCGGGCAGGCGACGTGGGACGCGCTGTGCAAGGGCCAGACGGGCAAGGGCTGGACGCTCGTCCAGTCCCGCTCCGACTTCCAGGCCCTCGCCGACAACCCTGCCCTGGCCCCGCGGAGGGTGATCGGCGTCCCGCAGGTGTACAAGACCCTCCAGTATGAGCGCGACGGAAGGGGTATGGGAAACCTCAACCCCGACGTTCCCGACCTCGCCACCATGACCGCCGCCGCCCTCAACGTGCTGCACCGGAACACGCAGGGCTTCCTCCTCGTCGTCGAGGCCGGCGCCGTCGACTGGGCCAACCACGACAGCGACCTCGCCCGCTCCATCGAGGAGCAGATCGACTTCGACCGCACCGTCGCCGCCGTCGTCCGCTGGATCGAGACTAACTCCTCCTGGGACGATGCCCTGGTCATCGTCACCGCCGACCACGAGTGCGGGCACCTCTGGGGCCCCAACGCCGGTCCGCCCGCGAAGTTCTCCCCCATCGTCCGTGCGGAAGCGGGCACGCTCCCGAAGGCGGAGTACTACTCCGACTACCACACCAACTCGCTCGTCCCGCTCTACGCTCGCGGGGCGGGCGCGGAAGCGTTCCTGAGCTGCATCGGCGGAAAGGATCCGGTCTACGGTCCCTACGTGGACAACACCGACATCTTCCGCGTGATCCGCGACGCCCTCGTCCCCGCCCCGGCGGCGAGCGCGGCAAGAAGCGAAGGGCAGTGAGGCGGGGACTGGTTGGCGGATTGACGGGGTGCCCCTTCAGCCAGGGGCAACCCGTGAGCACCTCAAACCTCTAGCCTCTAACCTCTAACCTGGCCCCTGTGGTACCATCCCTCGCGCTCGCCCGCCGCCACCCCCGGGCGAGAACGAAAGGACGACCATGGCTGTCACCGATCTCTTCCGCGCATCGAGCCCCGCCGTGCCTGTGCGCTGCGTACACCTGGACCTCAAGGGCACCCCGCCGACCCCGCAGCGGATGCTCGAACTGCTCGACCTCTTCGCCGCCCTCCGCTACACCGCCGTCCTCTTCGAGTGGGAGGACACCTACCCCTGGACCGTCGATGAGCGGTTCCGCTGCGAGACGGCGTACAGCGACGACGACGTCCGCGCGTTTCGCGCCCGCGCCCGCGCGCTGAACCTGGAGTTCATCCCGCTCGTGCAGTGCCTCGGGCACATGGAGACCCCGCTGGCGAGGGCGGGGTACGAGCCCCTCCGCGAGGCGCCCGGATCGGCCCAGGTGCTCAACCCCCTCGCCCCGGGGGCGACGCAGCTCATCGCGGACATGATCGACGACCTCCTCCGCCTCACGCCCGACGTGAAGCACCTGCACCTCGGGGGCGATGAGGCGTGGACCTTCGGAACCCACCCGGACACCCACGCCTACGTCGAGAAGCACGGCAAGGGCGCCCTGTACCTCCAACACGTCGGGCCGCTCCTGGACAGGCTCAACGCCCGCGGCATTCGCCCGATCCTGTGGCACGACATGATGCTGCCGTGGGACGACGAGTCCGTCCGCGCCCTCGCCCAGCGCGCCGACCTGTGCGTCTGGGGCTACCACGGAACCCCGCAGGCGACGGGCGGGCACCACGCGGTGAAACACATCGAACGCTTCCGCTCCCTGGGCGTGCCCCTGTGGGGCGGGACCGCGTACAAGGGCGCCAGCGGGCCAAACGTCGACCTGCCCAAGCTCGCCCTGCACGAGGAGAACGCCCTCGGATGGGCGCTCGCCGCCCGCGAGTACGACATGAAGGGCGTGATCGCCACCGCTTGGTCCCGCTACAGCACGCACAACGTGCAGTGCGAGACCCTCGACGCTTCGCTGGACTCGCTCGTCAACGTGGCGGCCATCCTGCACGACGGCGAGCCCCCCGCCGGTGGCCGCGAGGCCATCCTCCACGCCCTCGGGGACCTCAGGGAGCGCGAGCGCTTCGAACGCTGCCACGCGGCCGTGGGCGCGATGGCCCAGGCACGGGGCAAGGCCTGGGGCCTGGTGCCGATCCTCCGCGAGATGATTGCGATGGCCACCGTCGACGCCCGCCGCCGCAGCGGAACGTGGATGGTCCGCTGGCTGCAGGACATCGACTCCGCCGTCCGCGCCGCCGACGCCACCGGTCGGGAGATCCTCGCCGCCTACGAGGGCCTCGTCCCCTCCATCTGGATGGACCGCTACGTACGCGAGCGCATCGACCCGCTCCGCGAGGAACTCCATCTCCTGCACCCCCGCGTCCGCCAACTCGACCCCGCCGGGTATGCGGTGGAGTTCCCGACAGAACAGGTGAGAGGTTAGAGGTTAGAGGTTAGAGGTTAGAGGTTAGAGGTTAGACGCATGGGATGCCGGGGATCAGAAGGCGGAGCGTTCCCCCGACTTGCCGACAGACCTGCCGACAACTTGCCGACAGCCTCTGGACCGCGAGCCCTCTATCCTCTAACCTCTCACCTCTACCCTTGTGTGCATGCAGTCAAGACCTGGACCGACCATCAGACCAAGGATTCGCCATAATGACCAATCCAATCGACGCCTATCCCGTCCGCTTCCCCCTGGGCGGCTATCTGCCCGAACTGGCCGTGAGCAAGACCGTCCGCGAGCCCGCCCGCGACCTGCCCGTGCTCGCCGAGTGCGACGTCGCCGTCTTCGGGGGAGGCTCGACGGGCGTCTGCGCCGCCGTCGCCGCCGCCCGCGCGGGCAAGCGCGTCCTGCTCGTCGAACGCTGGGCCAACCTGGGCGGGATGGCGACGACGGCGTGGGTGAACATCTTCCACACGCTCTACGGGACCGACTGGAAGACCAAGGTCATTGGCGGGCTCACGGAGGAGTTCATCCGCCGCCTGCAGGCCATGAACGCCGTCCTCAACCACTCCCCCGACGGGGAGACGGGCGACTGGCGGATCTGCTCGGAGCACGCGAAGTTCGTCTTCGACGACATGGCCATCGGGTCCGGGGTCCAGTTGCTCCTGCACGCCCGCGTCGTCGGGGCCCTGCGGGACGGGCGGAGAGTCACGGCGGCGGTCGTCGAGACCAAGAGCGGGCGCGGGGCCGTCCTCGCCAACACCTACATCGACTGCACCGGCGACGCGGACCTCATCCGCCTGTCGGGCGTGGAGACGACGCTTGGGGACGGGCACGGCCGCTGCCAGGCGCCCTCGCTCGTCTTCCGCCTGCAGAACCGGGCGGAGGACGCCGCCGGGCCCCCGGAGATCCAGCGCGCGCTGTTCCAGCAGCCGATGGACTACAACGGCGGGGTGTATTCGTGCTTCACGTGGGGCAACCCCAGCGTGTGGGACCGGCGCCAGCAGATGCTCGCGGGCACGCGCGTCCTCAACGTCAACGCCGCCGACGCCCTCGACCTCACCCGCGCGGAGGTCGAGGCCCGCTACCAGCTCCGCTGGGTCCTGGGGCGGATCCGCGAGCTTCGAGGCTGGTCGGAGGCGTACCTCACCGACATCGGGGCGCAGCTCGGGATCCGTGAGACCCACCGCATCCTCGCCGAGCACACCGTCACCCGCGAGGAGGTCCTGCACGGGACCCCCTTCCCCGACGCCATTGCCCAGGGCACCTACCGGGTGGACATCCACAGCCCCGACAGCCCGGGGATTCTCTTCGAGCAGCTCGATGGGCGGTCGCAGTACGTGGACGGCCTGGCGGAGTCGAAGTGGTCGCGATGGGACGGGCAGCCGCTGGACGCCCCGCGGCGCGACACGCTGTGCTACAGCGTGCCCTACCGCGCCCTGATCCCGCGGGCGCTGGACAACGTGCTGGCGGCGGGGCGATGCATCGGGGCCGACCACGCCGCCATGGGCGGGCTTCGCGTGATGGTCAACTGCATGCAGTTCGGCCAGGCGGCCGGGACGGCGGCGGCGATGCTGGCGGCGGGGCAGGACGTCCGGGAGGTCGATCCTGCCCCGTTGCGCGCCCGGCTGCAGGAGGCAGGCATGCCGCTGCGCGAGCGGACGTAGACCCAAACCTCCCACGCAGCGGGTCTCCTGGCCTGGTTGTTCTACACATCTCGACGCCCTGTCACCCAGGTAGCCCAGGGTCTGCCTGTCGTCCCGGACAGGAAACTCCGGGAGTCCCGGAAGGGACGGATTGAGAATAGCCCAGCAGTTCACTGCTGGGTATCGGTCGCGCGGTATTCCAAGCCCCGGGAGGGGCGCTTGACGGATGGATCCATGACGCACCCTCAAACGCCCCTCCGGAGGCTTGAGAAGAAGAAGAAGAAAAGGAAGGGGATGGGCCCGGATCCCAGCAGTGAACTGCTGGGCTATTGTCACAGCGTCCCTACCGGGACGCCCGGAGACGCGTCCCTGTCGGGACGCATGGCAACCGATCCCTGCCGCCCCGCGAGGTCCGAGATGTGAGAACAACGAGGTCAGGAGATCCTTGGCGCAGGCGTTCGAGAATCTCCCGCGTCGCGGGCCCTACATCCGCTCGACGGTTTCGATCCCCAGCAGGCGCAGGCCGGTCTGGAGGGTGCGGGCGGTGAGGTCGGCGAGGGCGAGGCGGGAGGCGCGGAGGGCGTCGGTGGCGGCCTGCAGGACGGGGCAGGACTCGTAGAAGCTCATGAAGGCCCCGGCGAGTTCAAAGAGGTAGTTGCACAGCAGGTGCGGGTAGGCCTCGGCGGCGACGGAGGCGATGGTCTCGGGGAACTGCAGGAGCTTCAGCGCCAGCGCCCGCTCGGCGGGTTCGGCGATGGCGACGGAACCGGGCTCGGTCCCCCCCTGCTCCAGCCCCTTGCGGAAGATGCTCCGCACGCGGGTGTAGGCGTACTGCATGTACGGGGCGGTGTTGCCCTCCATCGCCAGCATGCGCTCCCACGCGAAGACGTAATCGCTCGTGCGGTTGTGCGCGAGGTCGAAGTACTTCACCGCCCCGATCCCCACCGCCGATGCGATCGCGTCGCGGTCGCTCTCGGGCAGGTCGGGGTTCTTCTCGTCCACGAGCGCGCGGGCACGCTGGACGGATTCGTTGAGCACGTCCACCAGCCGGACGGGTTCGCCCTCGCGAGTCTTGAACGGCCGGTTGTCCGGGCCCATGATCGTCCCGAAGGGCACGTACTCCAGGGACACCCCCTCCGGAGCGAATCTCGCCGCCCGCGCAACAGCGAAGATCTGCTGGAAGTGCAGCGTCTGGCGAACATCGGTGAAGTACAGGACGCGATCGCCTGACCAGTCGACCACTCCCTCCGTCTTCCCCATTCCACACCGGAAGCGGATGGCCGCCAGATCCGTCGTAGCGTACAGGTAACCGCCATCGGACTTCTGCACGATGACGGGGAGGATGTCGCCATCCTTGATCCTGAACTCCTCCAGGAAGACGCACTGGGCGCCCTGCGACTCGGTCAGCAGCCCCTGCTCGCGCAGCGACTGCACCACTCCCGGGAGATAGCGGTTGTACGCGCTCTCGCCCCGAACGTCTTCCCGGTGGAGATCAACGCCCATGCGCTCGTAGAGGGCCTCGGCGTGGCGAAGGGAGATGTCCACGAAACCCCGCCAGTGCCGCAGCGCCCCCTCTTCTCCGCTCTGAAGACGGACGACGGCTTCGCGGGCGCGGCGGGCGAACTCGGGATCGGAATCGAACTTGGCCCTGGCCTGCCGGTAGAACGTATCCAGGTCCTGCAAGGCGGTAACTGCCCGGGGGCCGGACTGCGCCTCGATCTCCTCCATGCAGGCAATGAGCATCCCGAACTGTGTGCCCCAGTCGCCCACGTGGTTCTGCCGCACCGTGCGGTGCCCGAGGAATCCGAGGATCCGCGCGACTGCGTCGGAGAGGATCGTCGGGCGGAGATGCCCGATGTGCATCTCCTTGGCGAGGTTCGGTGAGGAACTGTCGACGACGACTGTCTGCGGGGCATCGGGCTGGGGCACACCCAGGCGCTCATCGCCCGCCACCGCGTCGCAGCGCGAGGCGAGCCAGGCGCCCGAGAGCTTGATGTTGATGAACCCGGGCCCGGCGACTTCGAGACTCTCGACCATGTCGCCCAAGGACTCGCGGGCGATGGCGACGGTTTGCTCGGCGAGGGCGCGGGGGTTGGTCTTGGCCTGCTTGGCGGCGGCCATGGCGCCGTTGGCCTGGTAGTCCCCGAACTGCGCACGGGCGGAGAGGGCGACCATGGCCACGGCGTTCTCCCCTGCCCCCGCCCCCCGCAGCGCCTCGGACAGCTTGCGTTCGAGTTCCGCGCGGACGTTCATTCCTCGCCGTCCCCGCTCTCGACAGAGGCATCGCCGGCCTTGCCGCTCGCATCCCCCGGGTCGGTCCGGACGCGGTCGAAGAGGAGGCGGTAGTCGCGTGCGATCCGCGCGGTGGCGGGGATCTTGTCCAGGCTGACGTTCTTGAGGATCTGCTGGGCGACCTTGCGGATGGGCACGCCGGTGGCCTTGGCCAGGCGGGACACGCCGGTGAACTCCATATCCGCGGGCTTGCCCTTGGGGTGCGGGCGGAACCACTTGTCCCCAATCAGCGGGGTGGGGTCGGGAAAGACCTTGCGGATGGCCTTGACCAGTTGCGCCTTGGTGCGTTCGTCGAACGTCCGGGCCATGCGTACCTCAGCTTTCTTCCGTGGACGAGCCGTCTTCCGTGGGCGCCGAGGATCGTTTAGGCTTGCGCCACCGTACCCGCGGAGCCGCCCCCCAGATCATCTCCAGGTCGTAGTACCGCCGCTGCTCCTCGCTGAACACGTGCACGACCACGTCCACGAAGTCCACGAGGATCCAGTCCCCCGCCTCCATCCCGGCGACGTGCCACGCCTTGTGCCCGAGCGCCTTGCCCCGCGAAATCACGTCCTCGGCGACGGTGCGCATCTGTCGGTCGCTCGTGCCCGTGCAGATCACGAAGTAGTCCGTGACAGGGCTGATCTCGTGCAGGTTCAGGACGACGATGTCCTCGGCGAGGTCGTCCTGCGCGACGCGGGCCGCCTCTATGGCGAGTTCGCGAGCGGGGTCCTGCTTTCGCGTCCGCTTTGCCACGTTCGATGCCTTTCCCGGCCGCTGAGTTCGGGGCCGCCTCATCATACACCGCGAAAACCGCGGAGACCGCAAAGAGGGAGGAAACGGGGGGTCCCGCACCTCACGCTCTCTGCGATCTCCGCGGCCTATGGCGGTGGATTCGACTCGATTCGCCGCTTACTCCAGGCCCAGCAGGGCCGAAATCTGCGGAGCGTACTTCACGATGAGCCCGGCGAAGACGACGGAGACCATGCTCATCAGCTTGATGAGGATGTTCAGGGAGGGCCCGCTGGTGTCCTTGAAGGGATCGCCCACGGTGTCGCCCACGACCGTCGCCTTATGGTTGGCCGAGCCCTTCCCGCCAAGCTCGCCCGTCTCGATGTACTTCTTGGCGTTGTCCCAGGCGCCGCCGGCGTTGGCCATGAAGACGGCCACGGCGAATCCGCAGGTCAACCCGCCGGCCAGCAGGCCCAACACGCCCGCCACGTCCAGCAGCAGCCCCACCACCACCGGAACGGTCAGCGCCAGCAGCGAGGGGATGAGCATTTCCTTCTGCGCCCCGGCCGTCGAGATCGCCACGCACCGGGCGTAGTCGGGCGTCGACTTGCCTTCCATGATCCCGGGGATCTCGCGGAACTGGCGGCGGACCTCCTGGACCATGGACATGGCGGCGCGGCCGACGGCCTGCATCGTCATGGCGCTGAACAGGAAGACCAGCAGCACGCCCGCGAACAGGCCGCACAGGACCTTGGGGTTCATCAGGGTCACGTCATAGAACTGCATGTACTGCGGCAGGGTGGCCTTGGAGGCGAACACGCCGCGGATCTGGTGCGGCACCCCGTCGGTTCCGGCCACGGTCAACTCCCGCGTGCCGTCCTCCTCCACCTCGCCCAGCGCGCCGGCGATCGGGCCCTGCGCCAGTCGCAGGCCCTTGGGGGCGTTGAGCATCATGAAGGTGTCGAAGTCCATCTCCCGGGTGCCCGCCTGGGCCTTGAGGGCGACCTTGCGGTGCCCGAGGTAGATCATCTCGCCCAGGGCCGCCTCGGGGGCGTCGTCCGCATCATTGTACTGGGCGACGACGGCCGTCTTGCCCTCGCGGACCAGGCCGATCTTGACTTCCTCGACATACGCCGCCAGCAGCGCCAACGCCGTCAGCGCCGCCGAGCCGATGGCGAAGCCCTTGCCCACGGCCGCGGTGGTGTTGCCCAGCGAGTCCAGCGCGTCGGTCCGCTTGCGGACCTCGGCGGGCTGGTGGGTCATCTCGGCGTTCCCGCCGGCGTTATCGGCGATGGGGCCGTACGCGTCCGTCGCCAGCGTGATGCCCAGGGTGGCCAGCATGCCCACCGCCGCGATGCCCACGCCGTACAGGCCCAGCAGGATGTTGTCCCACCCGCCGGAGAAGGAGAAGGCGACGAGGATCGCGACGATCACCGTCGCCAGGGCCATCCACGTGCTCCGCATCCCCTCGGCGATCCCGCCGATGATGACCGTCGCCGCACCCGTCTCGGAACTCTGGGCGATGCGCTTGGTCGGCGGGTAGTCGTAGCTCGTGCTGTACTCAGTGGCCTTGCCGATGATGACGCCCGCGACGAGGCCGGCGACGATGGCGATCCAGATGCCCCACCAGTTCACCCCGACGATCGGGCCCAGCAGCCACCAGCACACCCCGCCGGCGGCGAGGACGATCAGGACGCTGGAGAGGTTCACGCCCAGCGACAGGGCGCCCATGAGCTGCTTCATGGTCGCGCCCTCGCGGGTGCGGACCGCGTAGATGCCGATGATGCTCAACAGAATGCCGATGCCCGCCAGGACCATGGGGGCGGCGAGGAAGGCGACCCGCTCGTTCCACTCGTACCCGAGGCTCGTGGCGGCCGCCACGCCCAGGGCGGCGGTGGCGAGGATGGACCCGCAGTAGCTCTCGTAGAGGTCCGCGCCCATGCCCGCAACGTCGCCCACGTTGTCGCCGACGTTATCGGCGATGGTGGCGGGGTTGCGGGGATCGTCCTCGGGGATGCCCGCCTCGACCTTCCCGACCAGGTCCGCCCCGACGTCGGCGGCCTTGGTGTAGATGCCCCCGCCCACGCGGGCGAACAGGGCCTGCGAACTGGCGCCCATGCCGAACGTCAGCATGACCACGGTGACCTCGATGAGGTTCATCTCGAACCCCTCGATGAGCATCGGGGCGATCTTCGTGAGGATCAGGAACCACAGCGTGATGTCCAGCAGCCCGAAGCCCACGACGACGAGGCCCATGACGGCCCCGGCGCGGAAGGCGACGATGAGCCCGCGGTTGAGCCCTTCCTTCGCGCCCTGGGCGGTGCGGTTCGACGCCAGCGTGGCGGTCTTCATCCCGAGGAATCCGCACAGGCCGGAGAAAAACCCGCCGGTGAGGAATGCGACGAATACAATCTCGTGCTGCAGGCCCATCTGGCCCATCACGAACAGGATCACCGAGACGACAGCGAAGAAGATGGCGACGACCTTGTACTGGCGCTTCAGGTAGGCGTAGGCGCCGGCGGTGACGTACCCGGCGATTTCCTGCATGCGGGCGTCACCGGGGTTGGCGGCCTTGACCTGACGGAAAAAGATCCATGCGAAGATCAGCGCGATCACCGACCCGATGGGAGCGATCCACCAGATCGGCGGGATGGCCTGCCCATGGGCTTCGACGAGGCCCGCAGGCTGGGTGGTCTGGGCGTGGGCGGCAGTGCCCAGAGCGAGGAGGGTGACGCAGGCGGCCAGTGCCGCCCACGATGCGGTTCGGCCCGATCGGCATAGAGGGATCACGTGGTTACTCCTTTTCGTGTTTGGCGCGGCGGTCCCGGCGGGACACCCGGAGGCGTATGCGCCCCGGTTTCGACGGGTGGAATGAATACCGAACGCGGGGATTGGATGCAAGCGCGGGAGTGCGACTATTTTTTTTGCGGGGAGCGGACCCGCCGCTCCCCGCCGACCCGCCGCCCGTACCGCGGCGGGGTCAGCAGCTCCGATATCGTCTCAGTGCATGTCCCGGGGCGGGTCAGCGGACCGTGTAGGTCCGCTTGATGCTCTTGCGCAGGCGGCGGCGGCGACGCTCGGAGGGCTTCTCGTAGTACGCATTCCGCTTGATGTCTTTGACGAGGCCTTCCTTCTCGCACATCTTCTTGAACCGCCGCAGCATCTGCTCGACGGATTCATTGCCCCTGACCTTAACCTTGATCATGCGTTTTCACTGATCCTTTCTGATCGCGCATTTCCTCCGTCCCTCCCCAACGATGGGGAAGGAGCCGGAGTCAGGTTATCCTACTCGATTCGCCCTTTGATGCAAGCTTTTTTCACTGTCTTTTGCCTCGGGGCCTCACGGCGGAGGGATGGAGGCGGCTTGACGTGGGGGGGGAGAGGCGTATGATCGGTCCCGCGACCTGCCCCGCGAACCCCAACGGAGCGCCCATGGCCTGCCCCACCGCCTGCGACATCGAGATCCGCGTCCGCTACCCCGAGGTCGACCAGATGGGCGTCCTGCACCACTCCCGCTACTGGGAGTACTTCGAGATGGGCCGCACCGAACTCCTGCGAGCCGCAGGCGTATCGTACCGCGACCTCGAAGCCGCCGGGACCCTCTTCGTCGTGGCCCGCTGCTCCGCGGCCTACCGCGCCCCCGCCCGCTACGACGACGTCCTGGTCCTCACCACCCGCATCGCCCGGATGGGCATGGTCCGCATCGAGCACGAGTACGAGTTGCGGCGGAAGGAGGACGGCGAACTCATCGCCACCGCCGCCACCACCCTCGCCTGCCTCGACCGCAGCTACCGCCCCACCCAGATCCCCGCGAGCATCCGCGGGGAGTGACAACGCCCGTCCCTGCGGACCTATGGGACGTCTCGGGGGGCAATCTGCCTGCGCGTCCTCGGAAGATGGGCAGGGATGCAGGGGATGCAGGGGATACTTCTTGAGGCGGGGATGAACGCAGATGAACGCGGATGAAGAGAGACCGGAAAAGGGTAACCGTTCACGGAGGTGCGGGTGAGGAGCTCCGCACCGCCTTCGGCTCCCGACGAATCATCTTCTTCACGCCTTCGCTGCTGTTTGCGAAGGGGTGAACGGTTACGGAAAAGGAATCTCCTGCATCCCCTGCATCCCTGCTTGCTCTTCGGGAGCGCATGGGAACCGATGCCCGCGCCCCCCTACCCGCCGCGCCCCGCACTTGCCCAACCGGGTCCCTCTGGAAACTGTCGGGGAATCGTGGTAGAGGTTTGGCCCTATAGAATGCCGTCAACACCACCGTACCCGGAGATCGAGACCCATGGCTAAGCGATCGCAGCGGAAGGCGCCGTCGTCCCAGGCGGCGGCCCCCCAGACCACCATCGAGCATTCCATCGACTTCTACGCCCACCACAGCCCCTTCGGGGCCAACGCCAGCTTCACCCTCGGCCGCCTGGGCCGCGGGGGCGGGTTCGGGCTCGACCTCGGCCGACCGGCCGAGCAGGACATCTTCGTCGCCTACGCCCGCAAGGGCGAGCCCGCTCGCGCCCTGCCCTTCTTCAAGGGCTCGGGCGGAGCGTCGCTGGCCGCCTTCGCGATGACGGCACCGGGGACCGACACCACCGCCCAGATCCCCGACCCCACGCAGGACGCCTTCTACCGCGGGTGGCAGATCTTCCCCGAGGCCGAGATCGAGCGCGACCTTGCCTGGGCGAGCGACTCGTGGGCGGCGGGCGACCTCACCTTCCGCATCCTGTCGCCCTTCGGTCCCGTGGCGAACCCCGACACCGCCGACGCCGCCGCCACCCGCCTCGCCGTCCTCCCCGCCCTTCTTGCCGAGATCGAACTGGACAACTCCGCCTCCGACGAGCCCGCCTGGGCCTTCTTCGGCCTGGCGCCCAACGACGGGACGGGCGTCCGAACGCTCTCGCACACCACCCAGCGCAACCTGCTGGGCATCGCCGGGGAAACCCGCTTCGCCCTCGCCGCCCGCCCCGACGGGGACGCGGTCCAGGAAGTCCAGCCGTGGTTCATCGACCAGATGCTCAGCACGGGCAAGCCCGAGGTCCACGGGCTGCCCAAGCAGGGCGGGCTGCTGCTGCACGTCGAGCCCCGGACGAAGAAGACCTTCACCGTCGCCCTGGCCTTCTACCGCGGCGGCGTGGTCACCAGCGGGATCGAGGCGTCGTACTTCTACACCCGCTACTACTCCTGCGTCGAGGACGTGCTCGACACCGCCCTCGCCCGCGCCGAGGAACTCAAAGCCCTCGCCGCCCAGCGCGACCGCGAGCTGCGCGACAGCAAGCTCAACCCCTCCCAGCAGTTCCTCCTCGCCCACGCCACCCACAGCTACTACGGCAGCAGCCAGCTCCTCGATTCCGGCGGGCGGGCGCTGTGGGTCGTCAACGAGGGCGAGTACCAGATGATCAACACCTTCGACCTGACGGTCGATCACCTGTACTTCGAACTCCGCTACCACCCCTGGGCCGTCCGCAACGCCCTGGACCTCTTCTGCGACCGCTACTTCTACTACGACGAGGTGCAGGACGTCCTCCGCGGCCGCGAGAAGCACACCGGGGGGCTGTCGTTCGTGCACGACATGGGCATCTGCAACCAGTTCTCGCCCCCCCACTGCTCGAGCTACGAGATCCCCGACCGCACGGGCGGGTTCAGCTTCATGACGCACGAGCAGCTCGTGAACTGGGTGCTGTGCGCGAGCAGCTACGTGCTGACGCAGAAGGACGACGGGTGGCTGTTCGAGCGGCAGGGCACGTTCCGCGAGACGTTCCGCTCCCTGCTGCACCGCGACCACACCGACCCCACCAAGCGCAACGGGGTGATGGGCTACGACACCGCCAAGTGCGGGAAGACCGGGCAGGAGATCACCACCTACGACTCGCTCGACGCCTCGCTCGGGCAGTCCCGCAACAACCTCTACCTCGCCGTCAAGACCTGGGCCTCCTACGTCGCCCTCGCCAAGGTCTTCGATGCCCTGGGGGACCCCGAACTCGCCTCCGCCGCCTCCGCCATGGCCGACCGCTCCGCCGCCACCGTCGTTTCGCAGTTCGACAAAAAAGAGCAGTTCATCCCCGCCGTCTTCAACGAGAACGTCGACTCCCGCATCATCCCCGCCGTCGAGGGGCTCGTCTTCCCCTGGCTGCTGGGCGACCGCGACGCGACCTCGGAGAAGGGCCGCTACGCCGAGCTGATCACCGCCCTCAAGCAGCACATCCGCACGATCCTCGTCCCGGGCGTGTGCATCGATTCCGAGAGCAACGGCTGGAAGATGTCGTCGACCTCGCACAACACCTGGCTGAGCAAGATCGCCCTCTCGCAGTTCGTCGTCCGCAAGGTGCTGGGCCTCCGTTTCCGCGGACAGGAGGAGGAGTGGGACAGCGCCCACAGCCAGTGGCAGCAGGTCGGCTGTGCGGACTGGGCCTGCACCGACCAGATCCGCTCGTACGACGGGAAGGACCTCGGGTCCCGCTACTACCCGCGGGCGGTGACGAGCGTGCTGTGGCTGGAGGAGTAGCACGGGATTTCGGATTTGGGAATTCGGGTTTCGGATTTGCGTGGGTGACGCGTCAACGTCCCTTCCGCGAATAGGACCGAGAGCGGAATCCCGGATCGCACAGACGCCAAAACGACAAGCCCGTTTCGGAATCGCCAGCGATCCCGAAACGGGCTTGTCATTTTGGCGTCTGCCGGGTGACGGGCTTGCCATTTTGGCGGCTGCCGGGTGCCGTGGTTTGCGTAGCGTAGCGCAGCAACCACGTTCCGCGGACCCCGCACCTGCGTGGGAGGTTCCCTGACCCGCCCCACCTCTTGCGCCGCGGGTCTCCTGACCCCCGGCGTCCCGGAGGGGCGAGGGGCGCCTCCGCGGCAGCGTCGTTGGAGCGCACCCCATCGCGGCGGCCCTTCGACAAGCTCAGGACCAGGCGACCGCCGCGACCGAAGCGCCGCCATAACGCTGTCGCGGAAGCGTTCCGCTCGTTCCGGGACGTTGGGGGTCAGGAGACCCCCAACGCACGCGCTGGAGGCGTCCCACGCGGTGGAGGCGTCGCACGCGCTGGAGGCGTCCCACGTGGTGGAGGCGCACGTGGTGGAGGCGTCCCACGCGGCCGGGGCGTCCTTCACAAGCGCTGCGCCGCGAATCTCTGACCCGCCCCACCTCTTGCGCCGGGGGTCTCCTGACCCCCGGCGTCCGGGAGGGGTGAGGGGCGTCTCCGCGGCAGCGTCGTTGGAGCGTTCCCTTCGCGGCGGGGTCTTGGGCAATCCCGACGCGTCAGCCACGCCGAAAAGAGCAGGTCCCAACACTCTCTCTTCTCCGCGTCTCGGCGTCTCTGCGGCCCATTCTTCGGAGGCCCCAACTCCGCAATCCGCAATCCGCCATCAGCCCACGTGCAGCATCGCCTTGACCACCCCGTCCCGGTAGTCCGCGACGAGGTCGAAGGCCTCCTGGGACTGTTCGAGGGTGAAGTGGTGCGTCACCTGCGGGTCGAGGTTGACTTGGCGGGCGGCGACCATTTCGATGGCGGCGGCTTCGCAGGCGTTCTGGCGGCGGACGTTCTGGGTGGCGAGTTCCTTGCGGCGGTAGAAGTTCATGTCGAAGCTCAGGCGGGAGGCCTCGGGGATCCCGATGATGAGCAGCTTGCCCCCGGGGGCGAGGATCTGCCCGGCCTGGTCGATGGTCTCCTGCATGCCCGCGCACTCGAAGGCCAGGTCGACCCCGAGCGGTTCGAGGCGGGCGAGTTCGCTCACCACGTCGAGCGTGCCCGCGTTGCCCGCCCAGTCCGCCCCCGTCGCGCGGGCGAGGTCCACGCGGTAGTCCAGCAGGTCGGTGGCGTAGACGGTGCAGTCGCCCGCGGCCTTGACGGCCTGCAGGACGCACAGGCCGATGGGGCCCGATCCGAGGATGGCGATCCGCTTGCCCGCCGTCGCCCCCGCCAGGCGCTGCGCCCACAGGCCAATGGCGAAGGGCTCGACCATGACCGCCTGGTCGAAGGTCATGGAGTCGGGGATGCGGAACGCGCAGGAGGCGGGCAGGACGATGTACTCGCACATCGAGCCCTCGAGCTGCCCCGGGCACCCGAGGAACTTCTGGTGGCGGCAGGTGTTCTCGCGGCCGTTGCGGCACTGGTCGCACTGTCCGCAGACGACGAGCGGATCGACCGCCACCCGGTCGCCGGGGCGTAGGGTCTTCACCGCGCTGCCGACCTCCTGGATGACGCCCGCGCACTCGTGCCCGACGGCGAAGGGGAACTCCACCACCTGCACGCCGATCTTCCCGTCGCGGTAGTAGTGCAGATCGCTCCCGCACACCCCCACCGTGTCCACGCGGATCAGGACGTCATCGGGCGCCTCGATCCGCGGAGCGGGCACGTCGCGAAGCTCGATCTGTCGGATTCCGGTCAGGAACGCTTTTCTCATCTTCAGTCTCCAACTGCATGTCGGGCAATTTCGGATTTCGGAACTCGGATTTGCGGGATGGTCGCCCGACGTCCCCTCCGCGATCCAGCGCATCCCGGGGAGGGGCAACAGACGCCCAATGGCAAGCCTTGGGATGACCAGGGGCGAGGTCCTGCCTCGGACCTTGTTCGGGCTTCATCCGGCGTCCGTTCCGTCGCACATAATGCGGTTCGGAAATCGCGTGGGATCTCGCTCCGCGCGTCAACCAGATCCGAAATCCATCCGCTACCATCGAAGCTCGTACATCCTACCCGCCTCCGTCAGAAACTCCACGCAATCGTGCGTGAGCGTTTCCGCGCGGACGGGCTGATCCGCGCACGTCAGCGACGCGCCACCGATCCGCGGGTGGCGGAGGCGGCAGGGGGCGGAATGCTGGGACACGACGCGCACCTGTAGCGGCTGTCCATCGCGCCATTCGAGGTCCACGACGAACCCGCCCCTCCCCCGCAGGCCGCGGACCGTTCCGTTGGCCCACGCACCGGGCAGGGCGGGCAGCAGGCGGAGCACCCCGCGATGGGACTGCAGGAGCATCTCGCACACGCCCGCCGTCCCCCCGAAGTTGCCGTCCACCTGGAAGATCCGCGGGGGGTGCAGATCCAGCAGGGCGTCGGTAGCGAAGTCCAGTACGAGGCGGCGGAGGTGTTCGCGGGCGAGATCGCCCTCGCGGAGGCGGGCCCAGCAGCACACGGTCCACGCCCGCGACCACCCGGTGTGCCCGCCCTGGCTGCTCAGCCGCCGTTCCAGCGAGGCGCGAGCGGCGCGGGCGAGGTCGGGCGTCTCCTCCAGCGTGATCCCGTCGCCCGGGTACAGCGCGTACAGGTGCGAGATGTGCCGGTGCCCCGGTTCCGCCTCCTCGTAGTCCTCCAGCCACTCCTGCAGTTGCCCGTGCCTGCCCGTTCGTAGCGGGGGCAGGTTGCGGAGGATCTCCCGCCACGTCCCGCGGAGTTCCGCGTCCACGCCCAGAATCTCCGCGGCGGCGATGGCGTGGCGGAGGACGTCCTGCGTGAGTTCGACGTCCATCGTCGCCGACACGCACAGCGAGACCGGGCTCGTGCCCCCGGCGAAGCGGTTCTCGGGCGACTGCGAGGGCACGTGGACCAGGTAGCCCTTCGTCGGGTGCGGTACGAGGTAGTCCTCGAAGAAGGCGGCGACCTCCTTGAGGTACGGGTAGCAGCGGGTGCGGAGGAACTCGGTGTCGAGCGACCACTCGTATCGCTGCCACAGATGCTGCGACAGCCACGCCGCCGCCCCGATCCAGACGTCCCAGCCGCGGGATTCGGGGGTGGCGCGGCCCCAGGGGTCGGTCTGGATGGGCATCCACACGCCGCGGCAGTTGTAGAGCTTGCGGGCCGCCTCGCGGGCGTGCGGGGCGAACCGCTCGAGGTGCTCGAACAGCGCCCCCGTCAGTTCGCCCAGGCCGCACGGCTCGGCGGGCCAGTAGTTCATCTGAACGTTGACGTCCTGGTGGATGTCGCTCTGCCAGGGCGGGTCGAGTTCCTCGTTCCACAGGCCCTGGAGGTTGGCGGGCACGCCGGTCTCGCGGGAGGAGGCGATGAGCAAGTAGCGGCCGAAGTTGAAGTACAGGGCCAGGAGGCCCTCGTCCGCCGCGGCGCGGGCGTCTCGCCCGTGTGCCCCACGGCCATCTTGGCCGTGGCCTTCGTCCGGCGCTCCAGGGGCGGGACGTTCCGGTGACGAACCGCGGGCGGCGGCGAGGCGGACGTCGGTGGGCACATGGGGGCGCTCGTCGCCGACGTCGAGCGAGACGCGGCGGTACAGGTCGCGGTGGGTGTCCACGTGCGTGCGGAGCAGCGTGTCCCAGTCGTTCGGCGCGGCGGCGATCTGGTCGCGGGCGGATTGGAGCGGGTCGCGCTGCCCGTCGAGGTCCACCGCGATGGACAACAGCACGAGCGTGTCGCGAGCCCGCAGGCGCATGGTGGCCGAGGCCGCCTCCGCCTCGATGGTTCCGTCGGTGAGGACGCGGGCGACGACGGCGAAGCGGACGCCCTCGGGGAACTGCCCCACCAAGCCGAGTTCGTTGCCCTCCGCAAAGGTCCGCAGCGTGCAGTCGGGGTCGTCGATGCGGCGGAGGCAGAGGCGGAGCGGGAACGGTCCCCCGTCGGTGCGGAAGCGGGCGGCGAGGACGGGGTAGGCGGCGTGGGTGAGGTACTGGCGGGTGTATCCCGACCCGCCGGTGCGGTACGAGACGGTCACCGTAGCGCGGTCCAGATCCAGTTCGCGGCGGTAGTCGGTCACGTCCGCATGGCCGGTTTCGGCGATGAGGTCGCCGGCCGGCTGGTAGGGGTCCACGCGGTTGGGCTTTCCCTCGCGGGCGAGGACGCCCCCCTGCCCCCCGAGCGTGTCGTTGGCGAGCGTGCCCGCTTCGAGGACCTTGCCCTCGAAGAACAGGCGGCGGACCTCCGCGAGGTGCGGCCACTTCTCCTCGACATCGCGGTGGCGGCCTTTCCCCCGCCACAGCCACTCGTGGTTGAGGGCCACCCGGTCCGTGGCGTGCCCCGCGACGACCATCCCCCCGAGTTCCCCGTTGCCCAGGGGCAGCCCGTGCTCGATGTACTTCTCCGCCGGGGTGGCGTACCAGAGCATCGAGTGCGGCCAACAGCCTTCCGTCGCGTTCGTCTCCGTCATGGGGCGGCGTCCTTTCGATTGGAACCGACAAGCATACGGGGCGGTGCATGGGGGTCAATGGGCTCGTGCCCGGATGGGACGAGCGGATGTGAGCGCCTCGCCGTTGGGAGCGGCAGATTTCTTACCCCGTGGACGTGCCCAAATCCGAAACTCGTAACCGTTCACGCCTTCGCAAACAGCAGCGAAGACGTGAAGAAAAGGGGCCCATCGGGAGCCGAAGGCGGGATGGGCGCAGGGAGCCTCGAAAAAGGGGACTGGCTCCGCAGCGGCATGCTTCTTGCCGCGCAGGTGCCTGTCCCCTTTTTCGAGGCGGTGCGAGACTCCCTGCCCGCACTCCCGTGAACGGTTACGGATTTCGGATTTGCCTCCACAGGGGCGCCTGGTTCATCCAACCGTCGCGATCCTGTCTTGCTCTGAGCCACGCAGCCCCGTACACTCCCGCGGTTCCTGGAGGTGCATGCATGAACGCAGAGACGAATGGCCCCGTGGTGCTGGGTGCTCCCGAGATCCTCAACGGGCTCGTGCGCGACAGTGCCCCCGCCCCACTGCCCCAGGGCGCCTGGTACGCCGGGGCCCACGAGGGCGATGGATTGCTCTGGCGGTTCCCGCCCGGGACGTTGAGCGGGATGGGCTACCTGTCCGCCGACTTCCTCGCCGACGGGACCGAGAGCGTGGTCCTGCTGCTGGCGCTCCGCGAGGGGGAGGGCGGGCCCGAGTTCCACGTGAGCTTCGCCCTGTTGAACCAGTGCTCCGCCCGCATGCGCTTACCGCTGTCGATGACCGACCTGAACCGATGGCGGATCGAGCGCGAGGGGGCGTGGCTCAAGCCCCACTGCGGGGGGCGGCGGGTGGACCTCGCCCGCGTGGACCGCTGCACGCTGATCGTCAACCGCCTGGGCACGGAGCGGGTGCGCTTCTGTGCGACCCCGCTCACCGCCACCCCCGACGCCCCCCCGCGCCTCACCGCCCCCCTGCTCCCCCGCGGGCCGCTCGTGGACGAGTTCGGCCAGAACGCGATCCGCGAGTGGCCCGAAAAGACGCGGAGCGAGGCCGAACTCCTCGACCGCCTGCGGACGCAGGCCGCCCAGGCCCCCACGTGGCGCTGGCCGAGCAGCTACTCCCGCTGGGGCGGATGGACCGAGCGCACCTTCGACGCCACCGGGTTCTTCCGCACCCATCATGATGGGAACCGGTGGTGGCTGGTCGATCCGGACGGGCACGCGTTCTGGTCGGCGGGGCTGGACTGCGTCCGCCCCGACGCCCCCAACGCCTACGCGGGGCTGGAGTCCGCCCTGGCGTTTCTGCCGGAGCGAGACGGACTCTACAAGGACGCCTTCCGCCAGCATCTCGCCCTGCCGATCCCGGGCATCAGCTACACCGTCGCCAACCACATCCGCGCCTTCGGGCCCGCGGCGTGGCACGACCGCTGGCGGGAGATCGCCCTGGGCTTCTGTCGGCGGTTCGGGTTCAACACCGTCGCCAACTGGTCGCAGTGGGAGATCGCGCGGGAGGCGGGGTTCCCGTACGTGCGGCCGTTGAAGGGGCCGGCCTGCGACACCCCGACGATCTACCGCGACTTCCCCGACGTCTTCGCCCCCTCCTTCGCCCGCGACGCCGCCCGCTTCGCCCAACAGCTCCGCGACACCGCGGACGATCCGGCGATGATCGGCTACTTCCTGATGAACGAGCCCAACTGGGGCTTCTCCACGGAACTCCCGGCCGTCGGGATGCTCTACACCACCCCCGCCTGCGCCACGCGGGCGGAGCTGGCGGATTCCCTGCGGCAGCGGTACGCGGACGACGCGGCCCTCGCGGCGGCGTGGGGCATGGCGGTGACGTTCGATGCGGTTCGCGAGGGCGTATGGCACGGTTCGCTGCCGGAGGGGGCGATGGCGGATCTGGAGGCGTTCAGCGAGCGGATGGTCGAGCGGCTGTTCCGCACGCTCACCGACGCCTGCCGCGCCGTCGATCCCCATCACCTGAACCTCGGGGCCCGCTACTACACCGTGCCCCCGCGGTGGGCGGTCAAGGGCATGCAGTGTTTCGACGTGTTCAGCGTGAACTGCTACCAGGAGAAGGTGCTCGACGCGTTGGGGGCGGCGGCGGAGATGCTGCACCTGCCGGTGCTGATCGGGGAGTGGCACTTCGGGGCGCTGGACGCGGGGCCTCCGGCGGCGGGGATCTGCACGGTGGCGACGCAGGAGGACCGGGGCAAGGCGTTCCGCGCGTACACCGAGGACGCGGCCGCCCGTCCCTGGTGCGTGGGCGTACACTACTTCACGCTGTACGACGAGGGCACGATCGGGCGGTTCGACGGGGAGAACTGGAACATCGGTTTCCTCGACGTGTGCAACCGGCCCTACGCCCCGCTCGCCGAGGCGGCCCGCGCGTCGCACGAGCGCCTCTACGCCCTCGCCGCCGGGGACGCAACGCCCTGCGACGCCGCGCCGGCCCATCGCCCGCGGCACTTCTTCTAGCGGCCGCGTCCCAGCAAGGACGTGTCTCCATGCGTCCCGGCAGGGACGCTGTGACAATAGCCCAGCAGTTCACTGCTGGGACCCGGGCGCCCCACCCCCCTTTGTTTCTTCTTTTCAAGCCCCGGCAGGGGCGCTTGAGGGCGCGTCATGGAGCCCTCCCTCAA
>JAWLCQ010000029.1:0-3766 GCA_041687095.1 Phycisphaerae bacterium
AGGTCCCCGAGCGCAGCGAGGGGGGTGAGGGGGCGCCCGGAACGTGAGGACGGCCTGACAGGCAGGGAGCGGCCGGATGGGCTGGTTTCGGCCGGCCAGCCGCGCGGGACCGATACCCCTCTCCCCTCGGGGAGAGGTCCCCGCGGAGCGGGGGGTGAGGGGGCGGCGGGGCATGGAGTGACGGCTGCATCGCACGGCGAGGTCTCCCGCATGGAAGCGGCCGGTCCGGCCCTCGTTCGCAGCGAGACCGCCCACCACTTCCGGCGCCCCCTCATCTGTCGCTGCGCGACATCTTCTCCCCCAGGGGAGAAGGGTTGGGGAGGCCGGCGGGCGGTTGGGTTCGTTCCGCGGGGGGAAAGCGCGATGTTCCACGTGGAACATGGTTCGGCGACGCTCCCCCACCCGCCCGGGAGCGATCATCGGCGCAGAGCGGATTGCTGCAGGGCCATTGCAAGGCCGATTCGCCCGGTGCCAGGGGTTCGCTGATAGCTGATAGCTGATAGCTGATAGCTGAAGGCTGAAGGCTGATAGCTCGCGAATCCCTCACCCGTCCTGGGCAACGAGCCAGCGGGCGAGGACCAGCAGCGCCCAGAGGTGGTGGCGGTGATCCGCCCGCCCCCGGAGGTGGTCGTTCACGAGGCCGTGCAGCGCCTTGGGCTGGAAGATGCCCCGCGCAAAGAAACCGGGGTCCAGCAGCGTCTCGCGGAGCGTCTCCCGCAGCTCCCCCCGCAGCCAGTCGCCGATCGGCGCGCCGAACCCCTGCTTGGGCCGGGCGAGGATCTCCGGGGGCAGCATGTCCGCGAACGCCTCGCGGAGGGCCGCCTTGCCCCGGCGCGGGCCGATCTTTCGCCCCACCGGCAGCCCCAGCCCCGTCTCCACGACCGCCGGGTCCAGCAGCGGCGCCCGCAGCTCCAGCCCCACCGCCATCGAGGCGATGTCCGATTTGACCAGCAGGTCGTCCGGGAGGTACGTCGCCAGGTCGTGGAGCTGCGCCCGCGTGCACTCCTGCGGGACCTCCGGCCGCTCGTAGAGCGCGCAGAACCACTCCGCCGGGGCATGGGAGTCGGCGGCGGAGAGGAACTCGGGGGTCAGCAGGTCGGCGAAGTCGTCCGGGCCGAAGAGCCGACGGAAGATAAAGTACTGGATCGCAGGGGGATACGGCAGCGCGCGGGCGAAGCGGACCAGCCGCCGCCACCGCGAGCGCTCGTCGTGCGGGGCCACCAGCGCCGCCGCCGCCCCCGCCAGGCGGACGCCGAAGTACCTGACGGCCCGCATCGAACTCGCCAGCTCGATCGCGCGGTAGCGGTCGTAGCCGCCGAAGGCCTCGTCGCCGCCGTCGCCCGTCAGGGCCACCGTGACGTGCTCCCGCGCCGCGGCGCAGATCCGCACCGTGGGCAGGGCGCTGGAGTCGGCGAAGGGCTCGTCGTAGAGGCCCACGAGCCCGTCGAGCCCCGCGGCGGGGTCCGGTTCGACGAGGAGTTCGGTGTGCTGCGTCCCGCAGTGGTCGGCGACGGCGCGGGCCCAGGGCCGCTCGTCGTACCCCGCCTGCGCAAAGCCGGCCGCGAACGTCCGCACGCCCCCCGCCCGCCCCGCCTCGGCGGCCATGACGGCAACCACGATGGACGAGTCGATGCCGCCGCTCAGCAGCGCGCCCAGGGGCACGTCCGCGGCCATCCGCTCGCGGACGGCCGTCGTGACCGCCGCCCGGATCCGCTCGTTCTGCTCGCCCACCGTGGCGGGCGGGTCGGCCGGGACGGTGGCCCAGTACGGCTGCGGCTCGGCGGGCGCGTCCTCCAGGACCAGGCAGTGGCCGGGCGGGAGCTTGTGGATGCCCTCCCAGGCCGTTCGCGGGGCGGGGATGTACCCCAGGGTGAGGTAGTAGACCAGCGACTGGCGGTCGATGGCCCGCCCCACGGCCGGGTGGCGGAGGAGGGCCTTGGCCTCGGAGGCGAAGACGATCCGGTCGCCCGCGAAGGCGTACCACAGGGGCTTCTCGCCGAGGCGGTCGCGGGCGAGCAGGAGCCGCTGCTCGTGGACGTCGTAGAGGGCGAAGGCGAACATGCCCGTCAGCGCCGGGAGCATCTCCCGCCCGTCGCGGGCCCAGAGGTGCAGCAGGACCTCGGTGTCGCCCTCCGTGCGGAAGCGGACGCCCTCGCGGGCGAGCGATGCGCGGAGGTGGCGGTAGTTGTAGATCTCGCCGTTGAACGCCACGGCCGCCGCCCCATTGGGCAGCACCATCGGCTGGTGCGAGCCCGGGGGGTCGATGACGGCCAGGCGGTGGAAGGCCAGGGCGAGCCGCCCGTCCGGGGAGGCGTAGGCGCCCGACTCATCGGGCCCGCGATGGCGCACCGCCTCCGCCAGGGCCGCAACCCGCGACGGGTCCGCCCTGCCCGCCCCCAGCACGAACTCTCCGACGAAACCACACATGCGTCAGCGTATTCTACCGGCGAGCGGCGGCGTCCGGGAGGCGAGCCCTGCGGAGGGCAGTTAGGTAGCTATACAACAAAGGCACACGCAAGTATTATTGGTCACGGCAGGGGTCACGCTTCGGGGGGCTCGCAGGGCGTCGCCACGGGGACCCACGGAAGCAACTCCCGACGCCGAGGCTACTTCTGTTCCGCGTCTGCCTTGCGGAAGGCCTCGGCGAAGCGGCGGTTCTCGCTCCGCGACAGCACCTCCTCGAACTCCGCCGCCTGCAGCCAGACCACCTCGGTGTTGGCGTACGACACGACCCGGCCGACGGAGGTATCCTCGTGAGATAACTCCGCCCCGCGGAGGATGGGGGTCTCGTTATCGCGGACGAGGGGGGTTCGGGGGAGGATGAAGTAGCCCACGCTCCGTCGCGGTTCGCGGTCGGCGGGGCTGCGGAGGAAGTCCTTCGACAGCAGGCCATCGGCCACCAGGTCCTCGAGGGTGTCGGGGGGCATGGCGTGGCGGCCGATGTAGATCTGGATCGACTGCTCGATGCTCGCCAGGCGGTCCCGCGAGAGGCTGCGGCGGACCTGCTGGAGGTACATCGGCCGGGCGGGCAGGAAGATGCCCGCCCCCACGCCGCCCCCGAAGAGCAGCAGCGCCGCCAGCACGATCGCCCCGCGGCCGAAGACCTGCCGGGGCGAGATCGCGTACAGGGCGTAGAGGACGATGAGGAACATGCCCGCCCCCGCCACGCCCCCGACGAGGAGCCCGGGGACCGTGAGCTTCGCATCCAGCCACGTGCCGATGGACTTGAAGAGCATGAGGCACGCCCCGACCGCGAACAGCCCCGCCCCGCCGCCCAGAAGGCTCGCCAGGATGCCGCGCCCCAGCCCGCGCTGCTGGCGCGACACGTGGGGGGAGTAGAGGCGGTGGATCAGGTAGCCTCCCCCGATCAGCCACCCGACGACCAGCAAGGCGAACAGCGGCAACTGCCACTGCGGCCACTGCAGATACGGCTTCAGTGCGCCCACGTGCACGTCCTTTCCGATTTCCGGGCAGCGGGCGGCGTTGCCCGCGAGTGCCCCTAGCTTACGATGTTTGCGGGGGCAATACAACCGGATCGCCCGGGGCTCGCAGGCCTCGGGGTGTGGCCGGTTCCTGGCGGGACCGCGACGAGTCCTCGCACCCGCTGGAGGCGGGCCAAATTCAAGACTCGAAATCCGAAACCCGAAATCCGAAACGAATCCGAAAGGGAAAATACGAAATCCCAAACCGCTGCGCCCCGTGCGCCCCTCGGAATGCCGGAGAGCCCTGGGCGCCGGAGGACCCGTTTGGGATTTCGAGTTTGGTG
>JAWLCQ010000029.1:3866-39261 GCA_041687095.1 Phycisphaerae bacterium
CTTCGGATTTGTTTCGAGTTTCGGATTTCGTGCTTCGGATTTGGAGTCCCAGATCCGCCCCGTGCGTGCCTCGGAGTGCCGGAGAGCCCTGGGCGCCGGAGGACCCGTTTGGGATTTCGAGTTTGGTGCTTCGGATTTGTTTCGAGTTTCGGATTTCGTGCTTCGGATTTGGAGTCCCAGATCCGCCCCGTGCGTGCCTCGGAGTGCCGGAGAGCCCTGGGCGCCGGGGGATCCGTTTGGGATTTCGAGTTTGGTGCTTCGGATTTGTTTCGAGTTTCGGATTTCGTGCTTCGGATTTGGAGCCCCAGATCCGCCCCGTCGGCGTAGAATCGCCGCACGAACGCCCCCAGCCCCAGGAGATTCGCGACATGCCCGAGACCGAACCGACGATCCGCACGCTGCAGGACCTCTTCGCCGCCCAGGCCGCCCTCAACCGCCGCGCCGGGTTCGACACCCACGCCCTCGGGTCCGCCCTCGCCGCCGCCGAGGCCGCCGCCGCCCTGCCCGACACCGGCGGGCCGCGCCTCGAGGTCGGCCGGGCCCTCAAGAACTACCTCGACGCCCTCGCCTCCGAGACCCACGAGCTGCTCGACTGCCTGAGCTGGAAGCACTGGTATCGCGAGGCCAAGGAGGGCCGCCAGTACGAACTCCGCGACGTCCAGAACGCCCGCGTCGAGGCCGTCGACCTGCTGTTCTTCTGGGTCAGCATCTGCCAGCTCCTGGGCCTGTCGGCCGACGACGTCTTCCGCCTCTACGCCGCGAAGCTCGCCATCAACCACCGCCGCCAGGACGAGAACCGCACGCAGCAGGAACACGCGGACCACGAGGACGAGAACCGCGACGTCCTGTGACCGATCCCTTCGGGAGGGAGCGGGGACGGGAGAGGCACCAGGGAATAGGGGCGCGCCTGGCCCTTCCGTCCTCCGGGGCCGCATCCCGCCCCAGCCCACCGACCACCGCGACGGCCTGAACGATGCGGGTTAACCCCTTACTATGGCGAGGGGAGCTTGGCCTTGACCTCATTGACAAAGGCATCGATGCCCTTGTCCAGTGTGTTGACCCATTGCCGGTGACCGGCGCCTCCGGACCGTTCCACGGCAATGCTGCGAACCAGTTCGCCGTCGGCAAATGGTCCGATGTTCCCGGTGATCTGCACGGCCGTCTCCTGCTCAAGCTTGATCGTCCAGAAACCTATTGTGGTCCATGCCCAGAACCTTTGAATCTCGGCCCGGATTGGCGTCGCGTTCCCGGCGGCGGGGGCTTCCACCACGCGATACCCGGATTCGCGGAAGGCGCGGGTCAGCGCTTCTCTGACCACATCCGAGACGGCCCGCTCCTCGGGGAGCACGATGTCTCCCATCGCCATGCCATAACTGTTCCGTTTCCGAGCGATGGCTCGTGAGGTGAGGGACCGATCATCTATCTCGTTGTTCTTCAGGGATGGGATCGACGGATCGTCGGGGGATGCCTCGAACTTCCGGCTGTCGGTTACTTCGATGATCACGACCGCCGGACCCGACGGCGGATTCTCCGGGGCCGTCACCCGATAGTCGATCGTCCCACGATTCAACGCGCATCCCCCCGCCAAGGGGGCCAAGCACATGACCGCGACAATGCCGCTGCCTCTCACGACCCACCTTCTGCTCTGCCGTTCCTTGTTCACAAGCATTTCCCTTCCCTATTGTCCCGCCCGTGACGGGCATCTGAAATGAAGCGGCCGTTGCGGCTCGATCCGACGTCTCGAGCCTCATTTCCCCAACGGACCGCGTTTCCGGTGCGGCGAGTCTAGGGCACCGGTCGACGGAACACAATCGCGAACGCCAGGCATTTCGGATCGCATCGCCGCCTCTGCAACCCTGACACTCGCCTGCCCCTGGCCAGCAGCATGCCGGATCACGGGCACGACCGATCCTGCAGAAGTCGGCCTGCGGGTTCCGGTGGCTCGCGACAAGCGGTCCCCGACGAGGGGCGGCGGTGGGGCGGAAGCCTTGAACTCCCGCGCACGACGGTCATCACGGCATGGGAGAACTCGCCTGCGCCGGAGCGTCCGCAGCATGTTCCTGGAAGAAGCGCCAGATCGCCTCGGTGGCATCCCAGTTGGCGAGGCTGGCTTTGCCGTCGTGCCTGTTGCCGCCGGGTCCGGGCCAGGCATGGCCCCAGTCCCTGACGACGTACGCCAGGAGGTGAGCGCGGTGGGTGGTTCCCCGGTACTCGTAACGGATGACACGTTCGCCCGCGATGACGGTCGTGTCGACGAGCGTGGCTTCGCTACGCTGCCGCCAGTGCTCGACGGACTCGGCAAAGGACAGATCGACCCGTCGGGACAAGAGCCTGTTCTCTGGCCTCCCCCCCCGGAAGGGGACGATCCGGTCCTGGTCACCATGGACCATCACGAACGGAATCGGCCGGTTGGGCCGGGCGGGCAGCCTGACGTCACACCACGGGTAGGGTCGTCCGCCCGCAGTTCCGGCGACGGACGCCGCGGCCGCGATCGGCAGATCGAGTTCCCCGACGAGACGGTGGACCAGCATTGCCCCATTGGAGTGCCCAACCAGGAAAATGCGTGTGGCATCCACCGGCAGGCGGCCGCAGACGTCCTCGATCACCCTTCGCACGAACAGCGAATCATGCCAATCGGCCATGTACGCCATCCCGACCCCGTGAACGGCATTCCAGTGCCGCAACCGTCCGAAGAGGTCCCTTCCGGCCGGATACGCGACGATGAAGCCCTCGCGGTCGGCGAGGGTGCTAAACCGTGATTGGTGCTCGAACAGAGCGGGGCTGGCAAACGCCCCGTGCAGCGCGATCAGGAGCGGCTTGGGTTCGCGACGATTCCATCCAGTCGGAGTGTGCAGCAGGTAACTACGCCCAACGCCTTCGACGCAGAGGGCGATCGATGCGCTGTTGGGCAAGGGTTTCATTCCTGGTGGGGTCGGCACCCCGCACCCGCCGAGAAGCCCCATCATCGCCCAGCCTCCCACGCCTGCCAGGTATAGAGCGGATATCTTCAACATGGTTCCTTCCTGGTCATTCTATGTCGGCAGGCCGAGAGGCCCCGGGGTTTCCGCATGCCGCGCACCGAGTCGATAGGCACTTGCTCCGGTGGGTTGGAACCGCCATAATGGCCCCCACTTTGAACCTCTTACTGGTAAAACCACCGCCCCGCCTGCGGACGATCCGGGAACTACGGGAGATCATGCTCCTGGAGCCGCTGGAACTGGGCTACTTGGCCGCCGGGGCCGGGGACCGCCCCGTCCGCGTTCTTGATTTGCGCCTAACCGACGATCCGCAAGCGGCGAGCAACGAGGCCGTCGCCAACTCGCCCCCCGACGTGATTGGACTGACGGGCTACTCGCATGAGGTACGAGCGATCAAGGAACTGGCCCGCGAGTTCAAAGCCGTCCTTCCCAACGCGATTGTCGTGGTCGGGGGGCACCATGCGACCGTCCGGCCGGAGACGTTTGACATACCGCAGGTGGACTTCATCGTCCGCGGCGAAGGGAGCCTGCCCTTCGCCCAGATTCTCGACCGGATCGAGGCGGGGCGGCCCTGCGTCGGAATCCCCAACGTCCTATGCACCGGCGCGGCGTACGACGCGGCCGCCGCCCGTCTCGTCCCGGAGTTTCCGGAGTTGGAGCAGATCCCGAGCCCCAGGCGAGATCTCTGGGATTACCGAAACTACACCTGCCTCTGGCCAAGCGAGGAGCATCCCCCTAACGCGACGATCTTCCCGCCAGCGGCCATCGTTCGCAGTTCGTACGGGTGCCAGATGAACTGCTCGTTCTGCGTGATCCCCACTCTCTGCGGGCGCAGGCGGCGGATACGCAATCCCGAGTCGCTGGCCGATGAACTGGCCGCCTTGCGCGCCGACCACGTGTACTTCTGCGATGACGAGACATTCATCGACGCCGACTACATCATGGCCGTTGCCGACGCCATCGAGCGGCGCGGAGTCCGGAAACGCTACTTCGCTTGGGCGCGATCCACGACTGTCCGTCGGCATCCGGAGGTGTTCTCTCGCTGGCGCGAGATTGGGCTGGACATGGTGTTCCTCGGGTATGAATCGATCTCGAACAAGATTCTCAAGGACTGGAAGAAGGGCGCAACGCTGGCCGAGCACGACGAGGCGCATCGTCTGCTCCGTCGGATCGGGATCGCCGTCAACGCCGGATTCATGCTCCTGCCCGAGTTCACCGCCGAACAGTTCGACGCGCTGGCCGATTACATGCGTGCGATGCCCCCGGCTCAATTCAACATAACCGTCTGCACCCCTTCGCCCGGAAGTGCAGACTGGAACCGCGATCGGGACCGGTTCATCTGCGACCCCTACGACCTGCACGATTGCATGCACCCCCTGGTCCCGACCACCCTTCCCTTGCGGGAGTTCTACGATCGCTACGCGCAACTGATCGCCATCGCCGCCGAGAAGAACCCGATCCGCCGCGCCGGAATCCAACTGCGCCTGCTCGACATCGGCCGGGCCGCCCGCGCCACGCGCCGGTATGTCAACGCGGTGCGCGACGCATGGCGCGACTACGAGATCTGACCGCCGCCCGCCTCGCTCGGACGGCAAAGCACGAGGACCGTGCCGCCGTCGGTGGGGAGGACGAGTTCGCTGTCGGGCGGCCCGGCCGTCAGCAGCGCCGCTAACCCGCAGACCCCGCGGGCCTCCGGGCCGAGCGCTCCGTGCCGCTTGTCGGACTCGCTGGCGCGGGCGGGCGCGGGCAGGCGATGGGGCGCGGGTGCCTCGACGAGGTTCTCCCCCCGACCCGGCAGGTAGCGGACCAGAGCGGTCGGGCTCCCGCCGCCTCCCCGGGCGGCTTGGCGCGTCGGGTCCGACTCGACAAGGCCATCGCGCGTCAGTCTTACAGCGACGGCGAGGTGGGTCCCTTCCGCCAGGCCGAACGCGGCCAGCACGTCCGGGTCGTTTGCCTCGCAGGCCAGGACCAGTACGTCTCTGGCCGTCCCGGCAGCCAGCCTCGCCAACCCGGCCTGCAGCGCGCTGCCCAGCAGGTCGCCGTCCGCATACTCCGCGTCGGCCGGGCCGGTGAAGCCATACCGCAAGCTCACCTCTCCCAAGGCAGCGGTCGGCAGGGAGTACGGAAACAGCAACGGACTTGGGCCCTCGTCCCTTCGCAACGTGCGGAGAAAGGCCGCGTCGCTGCTCAGGACCCCCGACGCCGTCGTCAACACGATTGCGGTCGCGGTCTTGCGGTGGTCGGAGGCGGGACGGCACCCGGCGAGTGCGGCGGCGGCGACCGCGTACTTGGCCAGCAGCCCCAGCCGCCCGAATCGCGGGAAAGGCGCACGCGACACGTCCCCCCAGGACAGGGGTCCGCGTGCGATGCGCGTGACGTCAGCCCGTCGCCCGCCCTGGGCCGATCCCGCCGCGTCGCCCAGGATCCATCCGATCCCCTGCGCCCAGGCCCTCACGACGCCACCTCCGCCCGCCCGAGCACGAGAGCGGCATTGACGCCGCCGAACCCGGATTTCAGCGTAAGGATCCTATCGAGTCGCTCCGCTCGTCTCGCGGTGCGGACAATCGGCAGGGGAACGGACACGCCGTTGTCTGCGTTGCCGATGACCGGGGCGATGAGCCCGGTACGGAGCGCCTCGATACACAGGACTGTCTCAACCAGCCCCGCTGCACCCATCGTATGCCCCATTGCTCCTTTGAAGGACATCACGGGGGGCACGTCCGACGCGAACGTCGCGCGCAGGGCGAGGGCCTCCATTTCGTCGTTGTACTGCGTGCCTGTCCCGTGGGCGTTAACCGCGTCGATGGTGGCCGGCCCCAGTCCCGCCGACGCCAACGCCTGCCGCATCGCCGAACTCAACCCCGATCCGGTCCGGCAGGGGGCGGTGAGGTGGTGTGCGTCGGACGCCTGGCCGTATCCCAGCACGTGGGCGAGCGGCTCACCGGGCTGCTCCCGCCCGGGGGGCGGATCGTCGAGGGCCAGCACGATCGCCGCGGCCGCCTCCCCGAGGTTCAGCCCGCTTCGGTCTGTGCTGAACGGGCGGCACGGCCGCCGATCGAGCGCGCGCAGCGAGGCGAACCCCGCGAAAAGGAACTCATCCAGAGCGTCTACGGCCAGCACGAGGACCCGTCGGGCCTCTCCGCTCCGCAGCAGCCTGATGCCGGCGGCGATTGCCACGAGGCCCGTCGTGCAAGCCGATTCCACCACCCGCACCGGGCCCGCAACGCGCAAGGTGTCGGCCAAGGCCCGGCCCAACGCCATGGGGTTCCACAGCGCCGTCCAATCGCCCTCGTCTCCCGCCAGCCTCGCGGTGCAGGCGTCCAGCCCGCCCTTACACGTCCCCAGCACCAGCCCGGCCGCTCCGTGCGAGTTGTCATCCCAGGCGGCGCTCGCCTGGCGCAGCGCCGCAGCGCCAACCCAGCGGGCCATCCTGTATGCCCGCACTTGCGCAAGCGACGCCGGATCGGTGTTTCGCCACGCGTCCGCTGGGCAGTCGGTCGCCCCTCGGGCGGGCGGCGGGGCCGCCGCGGCAGCGTGGCGCAGGACGGCGTCCAGGCGCCCGGGAATCGCCCCGGCCACGTGGGCACTCGCATGCGGACCGAAGTCGTTCCCCACCGGTTGGATGCCCGATTCACCGGCCAGCAGCCGTCTCCAGGTGTCTTGCCGGCTGTCGCCCAAGGCGGTGAGGGCTTCTGCGGCAAGGATGGCGACGGGGGGGGGAGGACTCATTGGTTCAACGCACCCGAGGTGGTGTAGTCCACGACCAGGCAGGCATTGGTCCCCCCGAACCCCAGCGAATTGCTGAGGCCCAGATCGAACGCCCAATCCAGCCGCTTGGGGACCACGTTGATCGCGGGAGCATCCTTCTCGGCCCGACGGAAGTTGAGGTTCGGCGCCACGAATCCGCCCCGCGCCATCAGGGTCATGTACACGACCTCCGACGCCCCGGCCATCCAGCACTCGTGCCCCGTCATCGACTTGGTCGAACTGACCGGCACCTCGGGGCCAAGCAGATCCGCGATCGCGCGCGCCTCGATCAGGTCCCCGACCGGCGTGCCGGTGGCATGCGCGTTGACGTAGCCGATCCGGTCGGGCTCGACCTGCGCGTCCGCAAGCGCCATTCGCATCGCATGCACCACCATCTCCGGGCTCGAACTCGACAAGTACCCCTCGCCGCTGGAGCTGAAGCCGAACCCGCGCAGCAAGCCCCAGATACGTGCCCCGCGCCGCTGGGCGTGCTCTACCGATTCGAGCACGAGCCCCGCAGCCCCTCCGGACGGGACCAGCCCGTCTCGATCCGCGTCGAACGGCCGACACGCCGCGGTCGGGTCGGCCATGCGAGTGCTGAAGACCCCCATGGCGTCGAAGCTTGCCATCGATTGCCAGTTCGTCTCCTGCGTTCCCCCGACGATGACGACATCCTGCATGCCGGCCCGGATCAACATCATGCCTTGCCCCACGGCGTGCGCGCCACTGGCGCACGCGGCGCTGACTGACCAATTCGCGCCTCGAACGCCGATCTCCGCGGCCAGCGTCATGGACGCCGTGGAGTTCATCGTCTGGAACACCCGCCCCGAACCCAGGCGCTCCGTCGTACCGGCAGCCTGGAGGGCCTCGATCGCCTCGACTCCGGCTTGGACGCAACTGTCGTTCCCGAACACGAGACCGCAACGATCGCTGCGGAGTTGCTCCGGGCGGAGGCCCGCGTCGGCGATGGCGGCGTTGGCGGCGTGGAAGGCGTAGAGCGCCGGTTCTCCCATGCGGCGACGTGTCCGACGGCTTATTCGCAGGTCGTTGACGTTGGGCGGGCGACCCATCAGCCCCGATCGAAACCCCCGGCGGACGCGCTCCGGGCAATGCATGATGCCGCTTCGCCCCTCGCGGAGGGCCTCGGTGACCGTCGCGAGGTCCTCACCGAGGCACGAGGCAATCCCCATACCGGTTATCGCTACCGTGTTGCGATCAATCCTGAGCACCCTGATCCTACCGTCTGGAGTCTTTGAAGTGGCAACTAGCGCCCGCGTGCCCTCGCCTCTACGCCAAACTGTCATTTACCGGATAGGGATTGCGGAAGCAAGTGAATCCTGCTATCACTCGCCGACTCACGTAATGAGCAGTGCAAGAAGAACGGCAACTTGCCTGACCGCAAGATCCTGTATCCGCAAGGCCGCACGTCTTCTGCGAGTTGCTGCTCCCAATGCACTGCTCAGTAGGCTCGGTGGAATCGCCCGAAACTGCCGTCGGCAGAAGCGTCCGGCTTTCGGGCCGCCGGGACGATGCCATCCGCGGACCGAAGGAGGTGAATCGTGGAATCGGACCGAATCGCCCTCGTCACCGGCGCCAGTAAGGGCATTGGTGCTGCCATCGCGTTGGCCTTGGCGCGCGACGGGTTCGACGTCTGGCTGAACTACCGCGCCGACCAGGCAAGCGCCAATGCCGTTGCCGAGCAGGTGCGGTCGTTGGGTCGCGAATGCACGCCCCTGCAATTCGACGTGTCGGATCGGGAGCAGACCAGGGCGGCGATGGCGCCGCTGCTGGAGCAGCGAACGCCCTGGGCGCTGGTGAACAATGCCGGATTCGCGCGGGACGCGATGTTCTTCTGGATGAGTCCCGCCGAGTGGTCCGACGTGCTGGACGTGCATCTGAACGGGTTCTTCCACATCACGCAGTTGGTTGTCGCCGCGATGCTCCGACAGCGGCGCGGGCGGGTCGTCAACATTGCCTCGACCTCGGGGCAGGCGGGTATGCCCGGCCAGGTGAACTACGCGGCCGCCAAGGGCGGACTCATCAGCGCGACCCGCGCCCTTGCCCAAGAGATCGCACCCCGGAATATCCTGGTCAACGCCGTATCGCCGGGCTTCATCAAGACGACGATGACCGAAGAGCTGCCTGTGGAGGAGATCTGCAAGCGAATCCCCTTGGGGCGGATGGGTACCGCCGAGGAAGTCGCCAAGGTCGTTTCCTTCCTCTGCTCCGACGCGGCAAGCTACATCACGGGGCAGGTCATCGGGGTCAATGGCGGCATCCACATGTAGGAGCCGCCGCCCCGGTCTGCGGCGGAGCGGCCGGCTGGCCGGCGGGATCGCCACGCTCGGACGAGCGATGCGGGAATCCCGAAGAGACGGGGCTCTCAACGAACGGACGCGAGGTCACCGCGCCAGGCGAACGCGGCCCCACTGGCCCTCGGGGCCGGCTTTCAGGCATTCGACCGGTCCGGATAGGCGCCCCTCCGACATTGCCATCGCTGCGATCGCCACGTCGAACCCCTGTCCGCTGGGCACGGCTCCGTAGAGCGGTGCGAACGAGGTGAAACTCCCCCACTGATCGATCAGGGGCCGATACCAGCGACCGCAACAGCGATGCCCGTCCGCTCCGAGAACCAGGGCTCCCGCGGGGGGCAGAACCGGTGTCCCGGCAGCCCATTCGCACCGGTCGATCCAGCCGAATCGCCCCTGTCCGGTCCGTTCCGGCCGCAGCAGGAGACAGGCCGCACCTTCCCCTGCGACCGCGGAGTCGACGTGCAGGGCTTCGGGACGGATCGGTCCCATCCCGGCGGTTCCGAAGAAGCAATGGCGACAGTATCCGAGCAAGCCGTTGAGTTCATCCACCGCGCACACGAGCACGGAATCGACGCGCCCCTCGCCGAGCCAGCGGGCGGCACTGAGCAGGGCGGAGACATAGGACATCTCGAACTGACAGACGGTCAGGCTGGGCCCGGTGATTTCCAGGAGGATGGTGACATCGCTTGCGGCGGCGGAATGGACGGAGTTGGAGAACAGGGTGGGAGACGCCAGCGTCTCGCCGTCGAGGATCGTGTCGAGGAACCGGAAGGTCCCCGCGAGCGCTCCGTACGCCGTGGCCACAACGACCCCGTAGCGGCCCGTCCGTGCCGGAACGGGCGCGTCGGCGGCATCCAGCGCCAAGCAGGCCGCCAACGCGGCCAACCGACTGAGCCTCCCGGCGCGTCGGAGTTCTCCCTTGCCTACCCAATCGCGCAGGGTCGTGGGGTCGGCCTGATAGACGGGGTAATCGATCTGCCCCTTGGGCGTTCCCACGGCGAGGGAGGCGTTGGGGCCCTGCGGGTCGGCCATCGCGGCGCGAAGCGCCTCGGGCCCGGCCCCGAACCCTCCGACAATCCCCACACCGTCGATGGCCAGTCGCTCCGTCACATGTCCTCCCTTCTGAATACCAGCGCCACATTGTTCCCGCCAAACGCCACCGAATCGCTCAGGGCGTACGGCCTGCGGACCTCAGTCCGTTCCTTGACCGGAGCCCCGCGCGCCTCCGGGTCCGGGCGGACGAATCCGGCACTGGCGGGGATCGATCCGAGTTCGAGGAAGGCGATGCTCACCGCCGCCTCAATGCCCCCCGCGGCGCCCAGTGTGTGCCCGGTATAGCCCTTGGTGGACAGAAACGGTGTGTCCGGCAGCGCCTCGGGGATCACCAGGGACTCGACCTTATCGTTCTCGACCGTCCCGGTCCCGTGGGCGTTCACGAACGCAACGTCCGCGGGCTGCGCCCCGGCTTGGGCGAGTGCCTGTTGAATCGCCGAGCGCAGGCCTGCCCCGTCCGGCCGTGGCGCCGAGATGTGGTATGCGTCACACGCGTTGCCGTATCCGCAGAGCCTCGCCCGCACCCGTGCCGGACCGGCGGCGCGGTCGCGGCGCGACGCCTCGGACTCCAGCAGCAGCATTCCGGCGCCCTCGCCGAGGTTCAGGCCCTGGCGGTCCTTGTCGAAGGGGCGGCAGGGGTGGCTATCGGCAATGCGAAGAGAGGCAAATCCATTGCACACGACCCGGCAGAGGAAATCGCTCCCGCCGGCGAGCACCGCGTCGCATATCCCGGCGCGAATCCACGAGGCGGCTTCCCCGATCGCCACCGACCCGGATGAGCAGGCGTTATTCACAGTCTGCCGAGGGCCGACGAGCCCGAAATGCCGCGCGACCATATCCGCTGGGTTCGCCTGAAGGTATGCGCGAATCGTCTCCATGTCGGGGCACCGCCCTTCCCGGAAGGCGCGATAGAACTGCTCATTGTTCATGGCGCTGCCGACCGTAGTGCCCAGGCACACCCCCACGCGGCGCTCTCGCAGCAAGTCGGCATCGAATCCCGCATCCCCGAGCGCCTCGGTGCAGGCGATGATCGCGAGCCGCCCGCTGCGGCGGACCTCCGGGCCGGTCCAGTAATCGTCCGGAAGCCATGAGGCGGAGAGGGCGAAGACCGGCAGCCTTCTCGTTGACGCACGGTCCCCCGGATCCCCGGCAGCCTCCGGGGCCCTCTCGTCGTCGGGCTCGCCCGTCCGAAGGTTGCGGCGACCGGCCATCATGGACTCGATGGTGCGGGGCAGTGTCGGACCGGCTGCACAGATGCACCCGAGCCCCGTCACCGCAATGCCCACCTCCGTCACGCCGATCATGCCTTGGACCGCTCTCGGATGAATTTCGCCAGGGCGTTCACCGAGGCGAAGGCCTCACGGCCCTGCGACATGTCGGCGATATCCACGCCGTAGTGCCTCTGCACGATGACGACCAGCTCGACGGCGTCGAGCGAGTCGAGCCCCGGTGATCCCTCCCCGAACAGCGGCGCGTCGTTGTCGATCTGCTCCGGCGTGAGGTCCTCGAGGTTCAGTCCCTCGATGATTGCCCGCTTCAACTCGTCTCTGATGTCCACTGCTGGTTGCTCCTATCCGGAGTGCCGCCGCTCAGGACGACTCCCACAGGTCGTAGAAGTTGAAGAACTGCCACGGATGCGCCTCGACGAAGTCGCTCAGCGCGTCACTGAATTGCCTCACGCACCGGACCATCGCGTCGCGGTCGCGCCCGGCGGCCGGCTGCGCACGGATCACGCGCGACAGCTCCAGGCGGTACGTCGACCGTCCGGTCTTGTGCGACAGCAGAACGGCGATCGGGCTTCCGTTCATCGCCGCCAGGCGATACGGCCCGGTCGGGAATCTCACCGGGCCTCCCAGAAACGGCACGGACGCGCTGTTCTCGCCCTCACCGAACACCCGGTCGCCCATCAGGCCCACCACTTGCCCGCGGCGCAACGCCGCCGCCATCTCAACGACCCCGCCAAGGTATCCGCGCGGGTCGATGATGTCAAAGGGCGGACGATCCCCAGTGTGCTCGAAATAGTGCAGGTCGATGTCTCCCGCCTCCCGCGTCATCACGATGTTGACCTGCGTGTCGAGGTTGCCCAGAATCGCCAGAACGATCTGCCAAGCGCCTACATGCGAGTTGACCATGACCATCCCGCATCCTTCGTCCAGCAACTCCTTGAGCTGCCGGTACTGCGGGAACTCCACCTTGAGCCCGGCTCCCCGGCAGATGCCGAACGCCGCTCGATCCACCAGAGTCTCGCCGAACGATCGCACCAGCCGGTACGTATCATACCACCGCCGCAGCACTCCCCGGTCCCCGAAGCGGTGGCGTAGGTAGGGCTCACATCGCCGCCGCGCCATCGTACTGAACAGCACGTACCAGGCCACCACCACCGACATGACCGCATAGGCCGGGAACCGGCCCCCGATGCGGATCAGTCGGTAGAAGAACAGATGCTGCCACCGCGTGCCGCGGCTGCGGGCGGTCCATTGTGGAGAGGAGGGGGCTCCGTCAGGCACGGCCGAGCCTCCGTACGCAAACGGCCAGCACGTAGACGCCCGCCGCAGCGACGACGGCCAGGAGCGGCCCTACCAGCAGCGACCCGATCGTCCAGTCCACCAGTCGATGCAGTCCGGCGCGCCCGGCTTGGGCGAGCGTCATCTGCCCCACCTCCCGCACGTTCTCCCAGCTCAGCAGCTCCCCGTGCCGTAAGACGTAGCCCACTTCAATGCAGACCGCCGGGACCAGCGGCGGCATGCACACATGACTGGCCGCGACGGCCGCCAGGCGGTTCACCCTCAGCATGGCCGCGATCAACAGGATCGTCAGCGTGTGCATCCACAGGAGAGGCAGGGACCCGAGGAACACCCCGACCCCCGCCGCCAACGCCAGCTTCCCGGGCGTGCCGTCCTGCTCCATCAGGGCCCGCACGGAACGGACGGGATGCAGGAGGCTCACGCGCGTCGCCTCGCCGGGGGAGAGCTTGCGGTGCGGAAGCACCGACCCGAGGGTGAGCCGCGTATTCATCGCCGTCAGCCTGGCGTTGTCGCGCAGCATATCGAAATGGCTGATCCGCTTGTCCGGAGGGGGATACGACACGCCGATAGGCAGCCGCTCGATTTCCACGCCCCCCCAGAGCGACCGGACGACCGCCTCGACCTCGAAGGCGTACCCCCTCTGCCGCACCCGGATCGCCCGCAGCACCCAGACCGGATAGGCTCGGTAGCCGCTCTGGATGTCTCCGGGGTGATGCCCGGTCTGCACGAGGACCCAGAAGTTCCCGAACCCGCGCCCGAAGCGGCTGAGCGCCGGCACGCGGGGATCGGACATGTCGCGGACGCCGATGACGATGCGGTCCGGACACCGCAGGAGGGTATCCACGAACCGCGGGATCTCCTTCGGGTCGTGTTGGCCGTCGGCGTCGATGGTGATCAGGTGCGTGAAGCCGCGGCGCGTCGCTTCCCCGATGGCGGTGGCGATGGCTTCGCCCTTGCCGCGGTTGCACGGGTGGCGGACCAGCTCCACCGGAAGGCCCGTCAGCAGGGGCGCGACGGGCTCGTCGCTGCCGTCATCGACCACGAGCACGTCCGGATGCACCGCCAAGCAGCCCTCAACGACTTCCCGCAGCCGCTGAGGGTGGTTGAACACCGGGACGGTCACCAAGACTCTCGGCGGCAGCATCGGTCAGCTCTCCCGGCCCGTCGCCGCATACCGGAGGAACCCCCCCAGGTGACGGACGAACCGCCGACAACTGTGGGGAGACTTCCACAGCATCGACGCGTACCCCACAAGGGTTCTCGGGCGGCAGAAATGCCTCTTGTAAAGATCTCGGAACAGCGCTTCGACGCGTTCGGCCGACAGCGCGTCCGGCAGGAATTGGCTGTGCATGCAGTCCATCCGAGACCAGTCCTCGTCCAGCCTGCCGCTCCTGCGAGCCTCCTCGTACAGTGGCGAGCCCGGGAAGGGAGTGAATCGGGAGACGTTGAAGTCGTCGATCGGCATGGAGAAAATGTAGTCCATGGTCCGCCGGAAACTGGCTTCCGTTTCGCCGGGCAGCCCGATCATGAACAGCCCCTTGACGCGGATCCCGGCGCGGTGCGAATCGTGAATCGCCCGTGTCGTTTCCGCCAGGTCCGCTCCTCTGCGGTGCCTCGCGTACAGCGCCGGGTCCCCGGTCTCCACCCCGAAGCTGATCATCCAGCATCCCGCCCGCTTCAGCAGCCGCAGCAGCCCCGGCGTCACGTGTTCGGCTCGCACGGCGCAGTTGAAGGTCATTCCCAGCGGCCGGTCGAGCATTCTTCGGCAGAAGGACTCGACACGGGAGCGGTCGAACGTGAATTGATCGTCGTAGAAGTTGACGTGGCGTATGCCGAACCGCCGCGACAGATACCTCATGTGCTCGTACAGGTACTCCGCGGAGTTACCGCGGAAGGTCCGCCCAAACACCGAGCGGTCACAGTACGTGCACTGGTACGGGCAACCGCGGCTGGAGATGCAACTGGTGTTCGGCGTTGACGGGTAGTTGAAGATCGGCAACTGGTAGTAGCCCGGGAAGCCGGCAAGCTTCTCGTACGCGGGCAGGGGCAGCGAATCCAGGTCCACCCCGGGACGCTCCGGCGGGTTGGCGACGATGCCCTTCGGTCCGCGGTACACGAGCCCCGGGATTCCTGCCGCGGCGGCGGGGCCTTCGGAGAGCAGCCGCCCCAACGGCCGCTCGCCTTCCCCGACGACGACCAGGTCGATCGCGTCGGATGCTGCCAGCACGCGCTCCGGGAGGGCGGATACGTGCGGCCCGCCCGCGATGGTTGTCACGTCCGGGAAGGCGTCCTTGGCGGCCCGCAGCAGCCGCTCGGCGCCGGCGTATCCCGCGGTCGTGCAGCTTGCGCCTACGAACCGGGGATGGTGCCGGGCCACCCACCGAGCGACCTGCGCTCCGGCATTGGGGTGCGCAAAGCAGTCCACAATCCGCGCCCGGTGCCCCAGCGACTCCACATAGGATGCCAGCGACGCCAGCCCGAGCGGCGGCATGAGGTTTGCCAGACGGGACACGTGCCGGCTCGCCGTTTCCGCAGTCAGACCGAGCGGATGAACCAGAAGGACCGCAACGTCCTCCCGCCCCACCGCCGGGCCCGCGCTGGCGGATGCTGCCGCGGGCACAGAGGCCCGCCGGATCAAGGGAAGCTGTCGAGTCTGTCCCATAGCAGCCCTTTGCATCCAGCTTCTCGCAGTCGCAGCACGGTTCGCGCCGCCTCGACGGGGGGGAAGACGCGGTCGGCCCGTCCCGCCCAGGCCCGGGTGAGTTCCCGCTCCAGCCAGTCCTCCTCGACCTCCGGCGAACGGTAGAGCACCGGTTCACCCGCGTTGAGTCGGTCCGCGTCGACTTCGCCGCGGGCCAAGAGTTCCGAGGCCAACGGTGTGCCCGGCAAGACCTCGACGCGCGTGAATCCGAACACCACCCCGCCCGACAGCGCCTCGATGTTCGCCAACCCCTCCCTCACGGTCCGACGCGTCTCCCCCGGGCCGCCGAACATGATGTAATGGGCCGTCGGGATCCGCCCGTCCGTCAACATCCGCTGCACGCGATGCACCTGGGGCCAATCGAAGTGCTTGCCCAGCCCGCGGAGCGTAGTGTCCGAGGCGGCGTCCGTCCCCAACTCCGCCGCGACGAGGCCCGCCCGGCGGCACAGGCGTATGTCCTCGTCCGTCAGGCCGGCAGGGGTGAAAAACGCCCCCCAGCGCACCGGGAGCGCCCGGCGGGCAAGCTCCTCGGCGACCAGGCGGAAATGCCCATGGGTGTCGTTGAACACTGCGTCGACGATGAACAGCATCTCCGTCCCGAGGTCGACGTGCATCCGGTGTATGCGGTCGACGACGGTCTCCGGGGGCTGGAAGCGGTACTCGCGTCCCTCAATGCTCGGGTACGGACAATAGGAGCAGCGGAACGGGCAGCCACGCTTAGTCTGCACGCCCAACATCCCGCCGTCGTCCAGATACCACCGGGCGATCTCCGGTTCGATCGAGTCGCATCGGAAGTGCTCCGGGGTCACCGCCTCGCCCGACCGGTACGTCGGCGGCAGCGGCTCGCCTCGTTCCACGCGGCGAACGAGTTCCACGGCGGCCTCCTCTCCCTCGCCGACCACAGCGCAATCCGCGCCCAACTGCTCCCGCAGCCATCGGGGCCGGATCGACACCGCGCTGCCCCCGATGATCAGCGGCGCGTCGGCCGCCTCGCGCATCAGTTTGCTGACGCGCTTGGCTTGGGTGAGGGATTCGTTCGCCTGCCCCTCGCCCCCGTCCTCGTGCCCGAGGTTGCGGACCGAAAGCATCAGGATGTCCGGGGCGGTGCGGCGAACTTCGCGCGTCAAAGCGCCGCTGTCCAACCCCGACGCCAGCCAGTCGAAGCAGCACACCTCGCAGCCCGCCTCGCGCAACGCCCACGCCACCGCGCTCATCCCCAGCGGATACGTCGGCTGCGGAGACCGTCGGCAATTGCTTGCCGCCAGAAACACTCGGGTCATTGGACGGACGTCCCGTCGGTGGCGGCAGCCCAATCGCGCCTCACCGGCCGACCGAAACGGCGATGCGTGCCGTCGTCCATCTCCCGGCCAATCACCCGCCGCAGCAATTCGCCCATCTTCAACTGGTAGCCGCCGTCGGCGTAGAACGTGTCCCACGCGTAGTAGTAGACTTCCTGGAGTTCCTCAGGCGTCATTCGTTTCGGTCGGAAGACCACTTTGTCCGCGGTGTAGCGACTCCAGTCGTTGCTCAAGATGCGCCCCTCTTGCTCCAACTGCCGCCGGACCGGGCTGTGCGGAAACGGAGTGAGAATCGTGAATTCCGCGACGTCCATTTCCTCCTCCATCAGGAAATCGATCAGCCGCTTGATATACGACACATCCTGATCGTCCGTCCCAAGGATGATCGTCCCCTCCACGCCGATGCCGTGGTCCTTCAGCATGCGAATCCGCTGGCGAATGACGTCCGAGGTGTCGAACACCGCCTGGTAAACGTACCAGCAGCCCGCCTCGGCCGCCAGACGGACAATCTCGGGTTCGTACAGCAGCGGGTGCGAGACCCACTTGCGACGGAGCGGCTTCATGGCCGTGAACAGCTCCTTGACCCAATCCCTGTCCTGCGCGAGGGAGTTGTCCACCAGGAACAACCGATTGTTGGGGATTCCCTCGATCTCGTCGATGACCCGTTCGATCGGTCGCGGCCGGAACACCCTCCCGCCCAAGAAGCCACAGCAGCAGGGGAAACAGTTGAACCGGCACCCCCGCGAGGCATGCACGGGATCCACCATCTGCACTCCGCGGTAGGCGTACAGTTCTCGCCGCAGGATGTCCCGGCGGGCCGGGCCGACCTGCTCGATCGGGGGCTGCCGGTCCATGAAATCGTACCGCGCCTGCAACTGCCCGGACCTCAGATCGGCGAAGACCTGCTCCAACCGGCCCTCGGCTTCGCCGAGGAAGACCGGATATCCCCGCCGGGCGATCTCTTCACTGTGCAGCATGGTCGCGATGCCCCCGAACAGGACCGCGCGTCCTCGCGAGCGGAAAGCATCGGCGATCTCGAAGGCTCGCGGAAGCTGTGCCGTGAGCATTACCGACAGGCACACACAATCCGTCGAACGGTCGAAATCGATCACATCGACGTTTTCGTCCGTGAAGTCGACCGCCACGTCCGGCGGCATCGCTGCGGCCACAACCATCGGCCCATGCGGCGGCAGACGGAATGGCGTCTGCCGGTCCAGTTTCGTCCACTTGGGGTAGATGAGATACGCTCTCATGAGGGGATGGCTCCCGCGAGGACGCTGGCCGTCGCGAAAAGTTCAGCAAAAGCATCTTTCCACTGGACACTCCATACCTGCAGCCTGATCATCTATCAGATGTCGTCTTTCGAGACAAGGACAAAATGACCGGAGAGCGTCTCGATGGATGCGGTAGGGGGTCCGCCTGGCGAGCACCCGAGTGGACCTGTTGACCGCTCCGCCTGGGAAGCTGCCGGCCCGGGGCTCCGTGACTGTTATGGAATACGACTGCATCATCATCGGCGGCGGCATTTCGGGCATGACTGCCGCTGCGCTGCTTGCGCGGACCGGCCGGGCGGTGGCGCTCTTCGAGCGAGCGCCGCGCCTGGCGCCCACGATAGCGGGATTTGTCCGCGGGGGCATGCTCTTCGAGACAGGGCTGCACTGCGTCAGTGACGGCGAGTTGATGGCCGAACTCCTGGATGCGGCGGGCGTCTGGCAAAGGCTGGAGGTCAGGCGCTGTAGTGACGATGCGTTCGATACGTATCTGGAACTCGGCTCCAACTGGGAATTCGGGTTTCCTCAAGGGATCGCCCGGCTGCGCCGTCGACTCATCGAAGAGTTCCCCAAGGAGCGGGACGGCGTGGTTGCGTACCTGGCGGTCGTCGAGGCCTGTTGGGCTCAGCTCCGACAGATGCTGTCCGGTCGACTCGACTTGCCCGACGCCTTGCACGCCGCGGCGAGACAGACTCTGGCTGCGTTCTTGGATGAGAGCATCGGGGATCCCCGGCTGCGTCGCCTCTTGACCTGCCACAGGATACTCTATGGAATGGCCTCCACGGAGACCTCCCTGCTGTATCACGCGATGATCGTCGGGTCCTACTACCAGGGCTGCGGGCAGTTCTACGGGGGGGGCAGCGCGGTCGTCGAGGCGTTCGCCAAGGCGCTCGATGCCCACGGGGTCGAGGTGCATTGCGGCCGGGAAATCCGGGTGGTCGAGTGCGACTGCTCGGGGTCCTTCGCCGCTGTCCACACAGCCGATGGGGCGCGTTTCGCCGCCCGGTCCTGCCTGGCCTCAATCCATCCGAGGGCCCTCCGAACCATGCTCGACCGGCCGGTCCCTCCCGCTTACCAACGCCGCTTGGCTAAGATGGAGGAGACGGACTCGGCGTTCGTCCTCTATGGTCATTGCTCCGCCGATCTGGGCGCAGGCAATCTCATCGTCAACCAAGTGGAGGCCGACGCGACCCGGGACGGCGCGCCCGATGCGTCCGGACTGCTCTACATCAGCCAATCCATCAGCCCCGGCTTTCGCGGCGGCATCTCGGCGATCGTCCCGGCGACGCTTGATCAGTGCGGCCCCGCGGCTTGGTGCCCGCCGAATGAAAGGCCCCCTGGCTACCGGGAATGGAAGTCCAGTGTGGTTGAGCGGATCGAACGAGGGGCGCTGTCCTCCTTGGGATCGCGCCTTCCGGAGTTCCACGTCATGGACGCCGCGACACCGCTGACGTTTCGCGATCGCATGTTCACCCCCTCGGGAGGCCTTTACGGTCTCAAGCACCGTATTTCGGACCTGCCCGTCGGGCCCAAGGCAGGAGTACCGGGCGTGTATCTTTGTGGCCAGTCCGTGACGGCTCCCGGCCTGCTGGGGGCTGCCATCTCCGCTCACCTCGCCGTCAGCAAGGTGAACGGTGATGTCTGAATTGATGCGCAGCGACCGCGCGGAGGTCGTCGTTACAGGCGTGGGGGCCGTATCGCCCTTCGGTACGGGAACGGGGGCCTTGATCGACGGTCTCGCCGCCGGCCGCAGCGCGATCCGCGTCTGCGAAGAGCTTGCGGCCGTACGAGGGCTGCGGTGTTGCCTCGCCGGTCTCGCCGGGGAGATGCGATGCGAGTGGCTTGACCGGCGCTTCCGCCGCACCATGTCCCGCATGTCGCTCATGGCCGCCGAGGCCGCCAGGGAAGCAATCCATCACGCCGGGCTGTCGCCCCAGCACCTGCGAAGCCCGCGGAGCGGCGTCTGCGCCGGTTCGACGGTGGGCAGCACCATCGCCAACGAAGCCTTCTTCCGCCAGTACCTGCAATCGCAGAGCATAGAGAACATACGCTCCACGGCGTTCTTCATGCTGATGAGCCACACCGTCTCGGCCAACCTCGCCCAGGCCTTCGGGGTGGGCGGCAGAACGATCTGTCCGACCGCCGCGTGCGCCACGTCGGCGATGGCGATCGGCCTCGCTTACGAGGCAATCGCCCGCCACCAGGCCGACGTCATGATCTGCGGCGGCACCGACGAGCACCACCCGCTGACGACGGCCGTCTTCGACCTTCTCGACGCCGCCTCGACGCAGTCGCCCGCCTGTCCCGACGGGGCTCCGCGCCCCTTTGACGCGAACCGGGACGGAGTGGTGTGCAGCGAGGGAGCCGGCATTCTCATACTCGAAAGCGCCGCCCACGCCCGCCGGAGGAACGCCCCCGTTCTCGCCGAGGTTGTCGGTTTCGCCACCAACAACGCCTGCGGCAGCCTCTCCCATTCCGACAGCCGTGCCACGGCCGACTGCATCCGGGCGGCGCTGGACGTTGCGGGCCTGGCCCCCGGGGATATTGCTTATATCAACGCACACGCCACCGGAACCCTCCAGGGCGACGCTCAGGAGGGGCAGGGGATCTTCGCCGTCTTCGCGGACCGTACGCCGGTAAGCAGCCTGAAGGGTCACCTTGGCCACACCCTGGCGGCAAGCGCGGCGCTCGAGTCGATCGCTTCGATTGAGATGATGCGGAGAGGCGTGATCTGGCCCACCCGAAATCTGGAGACCCTTGACCCCGGCTGCGGGCGCTGCGACTATGTTCGCCGTGAGAGGCATGCGGAGATTCAATTCGTGCTGAAAAACAGTTCCGCGCTTGGAGGAACCAACGCCGTGTTGGTCCTCGGGAGACCACGCAATGGATGAACGGGTTGTCTTCGACGCCATCGTCGATGCACTGGTGGAGGAATTCGAGCTGGACCGCGCCCGAATGACCAGCGACGCCCACCTCATCGAAACCCTCGGACTGGACAGCCTGGACTTCGTCGACATGGTGGTCGTCCTTCAGAACCGCTTCGGCGTCTCGATACGGGATGAGCCCCGGGCCCGGCAGGTCCGCACGCTGGGCGATCTCCACGCGCTTGTGATGGATATCCGAGCCAACGGGCCGGGGCGCCCTGCCGATTTCGACGGGCGGGCGGGCGACGGGCTCGGCAGTCAAACCGACGGCCGGAGGGAGTGATCCATGTGGGGGATCTTCATCAGGATCCTGATGAATCTGTACATCTACCCGATGACGATCTCCCTGACCCTGGCCGGCCTGCTGATCGCGGGGCCCGCGGCGGTGCTGTGGCGGCTTTGCACGCGATGGCCTCGCGAGGTCATTGCTCAACACTTCATCTACATCTACGGACGGGCGTGGCTGATCCTCAGTTGGCCCTTCGTGCGCATGCGATCCGAAGCGCACCTCCGGCACTTTCCCATGCCTTGCGTGATCATCGTGAATCACCGTTCCTTCTTCGACACCTTCTGCATGGCTGGGATGCCCATCTTCCGCGTCCGCATCGGCCTGCGGAATTGGCCGATGAAGATGGTGTGGTACACGCCCTTCCTCAAGGCGGCCAAGTACATCAACATGGAGGCCCTGTCCTGGCCCGAGATCCTCGCGGAGGCTGCGGACGCCGCTCGCAAGGGACAGGCCTTGCTCATCTTCCCCGAGGGCCATCGCAGCCGCGACGGCACGATGGGGCGGTTCTGCTCCGGGGCGTTCCGACTCGCCGTCGAACTGAATCTGCCCGTGATACCGGTGTGCCTGGTCGGGACGCGCCGACTGTTGCCGCCCGGGCAATGGGTGTTGAGCCCCAGCCGCCTCCTTCTCAAGTCCCTGCCGCCGGTGGACGCAGGGCAATTCTCCGGCCCGCTGGCCCACAATGACCTCCGTCGGCATGTGAAGCAGGCCATGGCCGACGCCATCGCCGAACTGGAGGCCCCCCTCGGGGCGGTTCGGGACGCCGGGCGGCCGGTCGGACGCCGCGGCGAACGCGACGCCACGGATGCGGCGGCCTCCGCGACGATGGGGGACGCCCCGGGCGATTCGGAACGAGTCGATGCACGGCTTCGGCAGCACGTGCGCCACTGCCTGACCCGCAGCGCGTTCTACCGCAGCCGGGTCCCCGAGGCGGACGCCCTGGCGGAGACGTTCAGAGGCGTAGCCGATCTCCCCGGCCTGCCGCTGACCTCCAAGGCCGATCTTGAAGCCCATAACGACCGGTTCCTGGCAGTCGAGATGCGTGAGGTGCTCGACATCTGCCAGACATCCGGCACAACGGGCCGGCCCGTGAAGATCTACCAGAGCGCTTCCGACCTCCGGCGTCTGGGGCGCAACGAGCGCGAGGCGCTGGGCATCGCCGGGGTCTGCCGCGATGACCGCGTCATGATCGCCTGCTCCTTGGGCCGGGCCTTCATGGCGGGACTCGCCTACTTCGAGGGGCTCCGCGCGATCGGCGCGGCCTCGATTCGCACCGGCGCGGGGCCGCCCGACCTGCTCGCCGAGGCCCTGATGCTGCATCGCCCGTCGGTCCTTATCGGCGTGCCCTCCCAACTGATGTTGCTGGCCGACGCGCTGGAGGATCGCCGCCTGCACCTCCCGACGTCGGGCGTGCGCCTTCTCGTCTGCATCGGGGAACCGGTCCGCTGCGCCGACCTCACGCTGACCGCCCTGGCGCAGGCCCTCGAACGCCGCTGGGCCGCGCCGGTCCGGGGAACGTACGCCGGGACGGAGATCGCCACGAGCTTCCCGGAATGTGCCGCGGGCATGGGGGGGCACGTGCAGACGGATCTAGTGGCCGTGGAGGTCGTCGGTCCCGATGGCGCTCCGGTCTCGCCGGGCCAGATCGGCGAGTTGGTGGTCACGCCCCTTGGCATGGAAGCCACCCCGCTACTGCGGTTCCGTACGGGGGACATGCTCCGCCTGTACGACGACCCGTGCCCGTGCGGACGCCCAGGACAGCGCATCGGACCGGTACTCGGCCGCAAGTCTCAAATGTTGAAGATCCGCGGGGCAACCGTGTTTCCCCCTGCCGTGTACGACGTGCTGGCGGGGCTGGCGACCGTCCGAGCCTTCTACGTCGAGGCCTACGACGACCATCCGCTGTCAGACAGGCTGCGCATTGTGGTCTCCCTGGCGGACGGGGCGCAGATGACCGCCGAAGCGATCGCGGCCCGCGTTCATGGCAGAATCCGCGTCACCCCCGAGGTCGTCGTCGCCGATCACGCGTTGGTCGCTGCCCGCGTCCACCCGCCGACAAGCCGCAAACCGACGCTGTTCTTCGACCACAGGGAATCGACAGGGCCGTGCCAATGAACCCTCACCAGACCGATCCGCGTTCCGTCGTCCATCTGACCGGTAACGACCTCACCCCCGAGCAGATCATCGCCATCGGAGTGGGCGATTGCCGCGTGGAACTCGACCCCCGAGCACTCGCGCGATGCCGCGCCAGCCGCGAATTCCTCGACCGGGAGGTCGCCGCGAACCGGATCATCTACGGCGTGAACACGTCCTTTGGTCCGATGTGCAACAAGATCATCGACCGGGAGGAACTGGAGCGGCTTCAGGTCAATCTCATCCTCAGCCATGCCGCGGGACTGGGAGCCCCCCTGCCGCATTACATCGCGTCCGGGGTTATGGCGGTGCGCCTCAACGCTCTCGTCAAGGGCTATAGCGGTGTTCGCATCGAGTTGCTGGAGTTGCTGCGCGACATGATCAACGCCCGCATAGCCCCGTACATCCCGGAGAGCGGCAGCGTGGGCGCGTCCGGCGACCTGGTGCATCTGGCTCACGCGGCTCTGGGGGTCATCGGCCGCGGGCGCGTCTTCCACCGCGGCGTGCTGACGGACGCCCCCGCCGCGTTGCAGGCGGCGGGCCTGACTCCGGCACGCCTGTCCTACAAGGAGGGCCTGGCGCTGATGAACGGAACCAGCGCAATGACCGCCCTGGCGGCGTTCGCGGTCTTCGGAGCCCAGAAGCTCCTGCGAATCGCCTGTGTGACCGCCGCATTCGCGATGGAGATCTTCGGGGGGATCGACGATGCCCTGGACGCGGACCTTCACCATCTCAAGCCGCACCCCGGACAGGCTCACGTCGCACAAGCCGTGGGCCGGCTGATCGACGGCTCGCGAAACATCACTCGCCGCGCCGACATGCACGAGCGGATCCGCAGTGCCGATTCCCGCCAGCCGGTGTTCGAGACCGACGTCAACGTCCAAGATGTCTACTCCATCCGCTGCACGCCGCAGATCCTCGCCCCGGTCTGGGAATGCATCGACGCCGCCGCCAGGACCATCGAAGTCGAAGCCAACAGCACCAACGACAACCCCGTCATCGTCCCCGAACGGCGCAAGGTCATCCACGGGGGAAACTTCCACGGACAGAGCATCGCGTTCGCCATGGACGCGCTGTGCATGGCCGTCGCACAGCTTTGCACGCTCTCGGAACGACGAATCAACAAAATGCTCGATCCCGGCCTCAACGAGGGACTGCCTGAACACTTGATCGTCGAGCAGCCCGGGCTGACCATGGGGTTCATGGGCGCACAGTACCTCGCCACCAGCGCCACCGCCGAGGCCCGGCAACTGGCCAACCCTGTGGGAACGCTGTCCATCTCCTGCAACGCCGCCAACCAGGACGTGGTCAGCATGGGGACGGTCGCCGCCCGCAAGGCGCACCGGGCCGTCAGCAATGCCAAGCACGTCGTCACCGTGGAGGTCCTTACCGACCTCCAGGCCCTCTCCTTCGGTGACGTCTCCACTCTCGGGGAGGGCACGCGACGTGTCCACGCCGTTCTCGCCCCCCACTTCGAAGTCTACCGAAACGAACGCGTGCTCCACGACGACTTGGTGCGGTTCCGAAAGCTGCTGTTCTCGAGCCCGCTCTTCGACTCCCTCGATGTCTATAGGAAGGATGGCCAGTGATCCCTGTTGCCCAGGACGCCGCCGATCTCGTTCCGCATCGGCCCCCAATGCGATGGGTGGAGCGGCTCGTCGAATGCAGCGAGCGCTGTGCTGTCTCCGTCTCTCGCCTGCCGGTCTCGCACCCCGGCCTGGACCAGTTCGGCCGATTGCGGCCCGAGGTGCTGATCGAACTGGCCGCACAGACCTTCGCCGCCATGCGAGGCCACCAAGCGCACGCCGCCGGGGCCCACGTGCCCAAAGGGCTTCTCGTGTCCGTTCCTCGAGCCGACATACTCGCCCTCCCCCGAGCCGGAGAAACGGTTCGCGTCGAGCTATCGGCCCAACCAGCCTTCGACAGCTTTCGGCCGGCCCATGCGGTTGTCCTCGTCGACGGACGGCAGTGCGCCGAAATCAGCATGACCATCTGGGAGGTTCCCGACGACGAGGAGGACGATTGATCGTGGTCAACCTGGTCGCGCGGAGCTTCGGCTTCTGGCGGCGGCGGCGGGCGCTGCTGGCGGGGTCGGCCCTTCTGGCCCTCACTGTGATGGCGGGCGTGGCCTATCGTGCCCCGCTCCGGGAGGATGTGCGGTCCCTCCTGCCCAGCGGCGAGGGGGAGGCCGCGCAGTGGTTCGATGTGCTGGCCGACTCACCCTTCACTCGCAGCATCATCGTCGACCTGCACGCGAGCGACCCGTCCCGGCTTGGCGAGTTGACGAAGGCGGCTGATGCCCTCGTCAACGCCATGGACTCGCCGTTGTTCTCGCACGCTCTGACCGCCCCGGGGGACGCGGAGCAACTGGAACTCCTGCTCTGGCTCGAACGGCACGCGCCGCTGCTGCTGTCCGAAGAGGACCTGCGTCGTTTCGAGGCCCGGCTGGGGGATGAGGAGATCGATGAACGGCTGCGCGCCAACCTCCGCATGCTCAACGGACCGCTGTCGTCCATCGCCAAACGCCTGGTCCGGCGCGACCCGCTGCACCTGCGGGCGGAGTTGCTCGGGAGGCTCGCCTCTCTCCGCATCGCCCCGGACACCCGCATCATCGACGGACACTTCGTCAGCCCGGACCGCCGCCACGTCATGGTGGTGGCACGGACCCACGTGTCCGTGACGGACTCCGAAGGCGCTCGTGCGGTCACCGAAGCGATGGACCGTCTCCTGCGGCGCCACGTGCCGCCCACCATTCACGCCCGTTACGTCTGCGGACATCGACACACGGTGGCCAACACGCGCACCATCCAAGCCGACCTCGCTCGCGTCCTGCCCCTGTCCGCCGCCGGGGTGGCGGTGATCCTGGCCGTGTTCCTCCGCCACTGGCGCGTTGCGTTCGTCCTGGTGGTGCCGCTGGTGGCTCTGGTCGTCGGGTACGCGACCGTCGCGGCCATCTTTCAGACTGTCAACGCCATCGCTCTTGGATTCGGAGCCATTGTCCTCGGCATCGCTGCGGATTTTGGCCTGCACGTGTTCTGTACGCTGCGCTGCGAGCCGCATGCTCCCGCTCGCGCGTTGCGACGGCTGGCCGGGCCGTTGACGCTTTGCGCGGCGACCACGATCGGCGCGTTCGCCATGATGATCGCGTCGAGCGTGCCGGGGCAAAGGGCTGTCGGCGTGTTGGCGGTGGCGGGGCTCGCAGGCGGCTGGGCGTTCTCGCTGTTCGTTCTGCCCCACTTCGTCGGTCGCCGTGCCTCCGGTGCGCTGGTGCGCCAGGACGCGCCCGGCCCCGCCCGTCGTCCAAGGCGGGCAGTCGTTGTTATTCTCTGGCTGGTCGGGTTGGTCGTCTGTGCCGCCTTCGCCACCCGCGTCCGGATGGATACCGAACTGCGCAACGTGGGGGTTCGCGCGCCGGAGGTCTTGGCGGATGAGCGCGCGGTCGCCGAAACGTGGGGCGACCCCCGCGGAAAGGGAATCATCGCCTGCGACGGCGCCGACGCGAACGAGGCCATGGGGGCCAACCATCGCCTCTGGCAGTGGCTGAACCGGGAAGGGTTGGCAAGCGGCGTCCTGAGCATTGCCCCGTTGGCTCTCCCCGCTGAGGTCCAGCAATCCAATCGCCGGGCTTGGGTGAGGTTCTGGCACGAGGGAGCCGGGGCCAAACGGCTGCGTTGGCGGCTGAACGATCGGGCCGCGCGTCTCGGGTTCGCCGCAGACGCCTTCGACGAGTTCTTTGAAGCGCTGGAGGCCCCATCTCCGGCGCCCCTGGGACTGGACGCCATCCGCACCGGGCCGGCCGGGCCCTTCGTCGACACGTTGGTCGCACAGAGCGACTCGCGCACGCGGATTCTCTCGCTCGTTCCTGACGACGCGGGGTTCCTCCGAGCGATGTCCCGGCGCGAGCAGCCGGAACGCCTGGGTGTGATCCATGTGTCCACGCTTCGCTTGAACCGCGAGATCGGCACGGTGGTAGAGAAGGACATGGCCTTGTTCGGTATCTTGGCCGCCGCCGCCGTCGTGGCGATGCTGGCGGGGCTGCTGCGGAGCCTCCGTCGCGTTCTGCTGTGTCTGTTGCCCGTGGCGACGGGCCTGATCGCGATGTATGGGGCGATGGGCCTGATGTCTCTTCCGGTGAATCTGTTCACGGTCGGGGCCAACCTCCTGGTGATTGGATTGGGCGTGGACTACGGTGTCTTCATGACCACCACGGCCGGCGGGCCGTTGGCGCGGACGGTCGGACAGGCCGTTACCGTTTCCGGACTGACGACACTCGTCGGGTTCGGAGCCTTAGCGTTGGGGCGACACCCGGCGCTGCACTCGCTGGGGCTGTCGGTGCTGCTGGGGCTCGCCCCGGCTCTGGTTGCAGCCCTGTACGTCGTGCCGGCGCTCGCCCGCCCCCGCGGACTCTCGGAGCATGTTGCGGAGACCATCCCGAAATGACAGCCAACACTTCCCTGCCAACGCCCCCGCCGACCCGCTCCATCGGGCTCGACGCCGACGTCGCGCGCTGCGCGCTCGAACCGGCGCGTCCTCGCGGCGACGGCGGATACCGAACGTTTCGGTTCGACGCGGGTTTCCTCGGGTTCCAAGGGCATTTCCCCGACGATCCGGCGGTCCCGGCGATCGCCCAGATCATCGCCGCTGTGGACTCCATCGCCGCTTGCCTGTCGCGCCCCCTGGTCCTGTCGTCCGTGCTGTCCGCCAAATTCCGTCGGGTCGTTCGCCCGGGCGAGACCGTCCTCGTAAGCTGGTCCCGCGTCGAACGCGAGAACCGACCCCAGTGGCGATGCAAGCTGACATGCGGCGACGAGGCCGTCGCCGACTTCACGCTGATCTTGCGAGAGGAGGCCTGACACCATGGCCCGCGAACCGTACTTCCCCCATGTGCCCGGAGCGCCCGCGCCGCTGCGCATTACCGTGCGGCAGCGTGTGCGATTCGACGAAGTCGACTCCGTGGGGATCGTCTGGCACGGCCGATACGCCAGCTACTTCGAGGACGCCCGTGTGGCCTTCGGCCGACGGCATGGGGTCGGCTACGCCGACTTCATCCGCCACCGCGTCCCCGTTCCGATTCGCCAGATCCATGTCGACCATCTCATGCCTCTTCGCTTCGATGACCTGATCGACATCGAAACGATCCTCCACTGGTCCGAGGCCGCGAGGATCAACTTCGAGTTCTGCATCCGAACCGTCCAGGGCGAGTTGGCATGCACGGGTTACACCGTGCAGTTGATGCTCGACGAGAAGCTTGAGCTTCTGCTGTCTCCGCCACCGTTCTACCGCGAGTTCCTCGAACGCTGGCGCCGCGGAGAACTCTGCCCCGAGGAGTGAACCTGGCGGTACGCCCCCAGCGCGTACGGGCGGCGCACGCCGGCCGCGGGGGGATCGCTTCTACTGTTGGCTATGAACGACCATGCCGTCACTGCCGAATTCGACAGCGAAGAACGCGAAGCGGTTTCGCCAGTAGTACCAGGTGTTGTTCTCCAGGGAGGGGGTCCGGTGGCGCGAGGGATACCCCAGCGCCGTCAACACTCCTTCCTTGGACATCCCCTTCAACGCGACGCCCTGACTCACACCTTGACGATCCAGCGCCGACAGACGCCCAAGAGCGACCGGCTCGGCAGACGTGACCTGAAGGAGGAACTCCTTCGCGTTCATGCCCATGTGCCGCGACTCGAGAAGGTAGTGGATGGTCGGCCCATTGGGGACCACCAGGGCGAACGCCGCTCCCGGCCGGTTCGAGGCCTGCACCTCGACCGCTGTGTTGGGGGGAAGCATCTCCGTGCAAACTGCAAACCAGCCGGTATAGTGGGCCTCTGCCGTGTCTGCGCCGACGGTTCTATAGTGCACGTTGTACTTGGTGTAGACCGTTCCGGGCAACGTGTCCGACGTCACGTTCCCTGCGCTCGGATGCGCGCAACCACCTGTCAGTACGCACATGCTCGCGGCCACCGCAACCACCGCCAAACCAGTGAAACGCATGATGTTCCCTTTCGTGCCAGATGATACGATACATGGAACGGCCCAACCTGGCCTCGAGCGCAGGCTGGATTGCTTGACATCTCTTCGCAGCGAGAGGATGATCGCATCAGGAGAACCGTCTTGTCAAAGAAAAAGCACAACCGGACCCGTCCCCTGCGATATCGACCGCTAATTCGGATCTCCGTTGCGCCGACCCTCGTAGTCTTGACCATCGCCTTCGCGCTCGCGGCCCGTCCGACTGCCGGGCAGGAGGTGCCCGCGCCGGACCCGAACTCGATGTCGCAGCGCCCGGGCGCGCAGCGGCCGGCCACGGCAGTGCCCGCCTCAACACAGCCCGTCTCGCGTCCGGTCGCTCGCGCCCCGCGCAAGCTGTCCGAAGCGGAACTCGATCGGCTGCTGACGGAGCTTGCAGAGACCTTCGGGCGCGTACAGACCCTCCACGCGGAGTTCCGGCAGCAGAAGCACTTGTCCATACTTGCCGAACCCATGGTCTCCCACGGTCGCATCCTCTTCGCCAGGCCCCGGAGCTTCCGCCTGCAGTACGAGGCGCCGTTCGCGTCGGTAACCATGACCAGAGGCGACCGCGTCCACTGCCTTGAGAAGATGCCCGACGGGTGGCGCGAGATTGACGTTCCGGGTTCCATGGTTCAGCGGGTGACGGGCCAGATCCCTTATTGGATCCGCGGACAGTTCGACCGGGAGGATGCGGTCTTTCGCATTGATGCCGCTCAGGACGATGGCTACACATTGCGGCTCACGCCGCGCTCCGAGGAGTTCCGGCGGCATATCGGGCACATCGAACTCAGGATTCCCGCCACCAAGGACCGCATTTCCGAGGTCGCGATCTACGAGGATCAGGAGGACTACACGCGCATCCTGCTCGGCCGTCAGGCCCGCAATACTCCGCTCGACGAGGCCCTGTTCGTCCCTCGGGCGGATGGACCGGCTCCGGCGCCCGAACTGCCCTCCCCCGCGACAACGAACCCGGCGATGTCCGCCGACCGGCAGCCTGCCGCTTCAGGGGACAGTCGCGGAGACGAGGCAGGTGGGCCATCCAGATGACTCGCCGCCGATGCGCCCGGATGGGCCTGCACGCGCTGCCCGCACTTGCCGGGGTGCTCGCACTGGCAGGCTGCGCACACGTCACTCACGTCCCCGGAACCGTCATCGATCGGCCTGAGGAAGCCCGCGGCCGCATGGTGGAGGTCCGTAGCGTCTACCCACCGGTATTCCGCGGCCTGCAGCGGGGCCTGTTGACCATGCCGCACCAGCAGGTGGCCCTGACTGGTGTTGTGATAGCCGACGACGAGGAAATCAAGCTCGTGGCGTTGGGAGAGTTCCAGAAGACCCTCTTCGCGTTGACGCTCCGGCCGGACGGGACTGCGACTGTGGATAAGGCCGTGTCCGGGCTGCCTATGGACAGGCTGGCACCCTTGGTCGCCAGGGATCTTCGCGAGATGTTCAGGTCGCCCGACCGTCCGATACTCCGGCAGGAGCGGACAGTGGATGGGCTGTTTCGCGTGGTCGCGTCAGGCGAGAACGGCGAGATCTGGGCCTACGACTTCGACGAGGCCCGAGGGGGGTGCCTGGTCCGCACGCGCAGGGTGCGGGGCGACCGGGTCTGCTACGAGATGCGGTTCGAAGACCACATGGGCCAAAGCGGCCCGAGCAGCGGCGTGCCTCGCGTCACCCGTATCGACGACTACGACCGCCGCTACAGCGTGGTGATCCGCCTCGGACAGTACACCCCCGGCGAGTAGGCCGCGTGCGCGCTGTCAGTCGGAGCTGCTTGCTGAGAGCGGCGGAGCGGTCCGGTGCGGTTGCCAGCGCATCGGAGGACCTTTGGGCCGACCCGCCCGGCGAGTTCCTCGCCGTCCGCGCCGCCGATCCGGCCTACCGCCTCCTGGGCGCCGAGGGCCTGCCCGCCTCCGACCTTCCCCCCGTCGATCCTCCGGTCATGGGTACGCCGGCGTGCCATGTCCGCACCGGCCCGCATGAGGTGACGCCCTTCGCCTGGCAGGCCCATCTCGCCTTCGCCGACCGCCATCTGCAGCCGGCAGGAAAGGCCCCATGCTTCATCCGCAGCGTACGCAGATGGGTCTGGCGCACGGGCAGTTCCGCCACAACCCGTGCGACGACATCATCTTTCCCGCACTCATCGACCCGATCGACCGCGTGCCGGAATGCTATTCCGCCGCCTCGGGGGACGGGGCGGTGGCCGCCGGAACGGCCGGGCCGTCCTCCATATCCCCCTCCGCGCCCTGCGCATCGTCCTCGTGGTCATCGTAGAGCCCCGGCGCCTCGGCGAGGGGTTTGCCGGCCGCCTCGGCCACGCGGGCGCGGCGATACTGGAGGTACGCCTCCCGTGTGAAGACATACGGGTCCAGGGCCGCCCGTTCGCGCATCTGCAGGGCCGGCTCGATCCGCGCTCGGGTGTCCACCGCGTCCAGGGTCCTCAGGCCGGCCGACACCGCGCAGGGAATCGGAACCCAGAACAGGGGATGGGTGACTATGGAGACGGGGATGCGTGCGGCGTCCCGCGAGGAGGAGGGGCCCAGGAGCGGCAGGACCGTATACGGGCCGGCGTCCAGGCCCCAGACGCCCAGCGTGATGCCGAAGTCGTTCGCGTGCGCGGGCATGCCCCAGTCCGTCGCCACGTCAAAGATGCCCAGCAGGCCGATGGTGCTGTTGACCGCCATGCGCCCGACATCGCTCCAGCCCTGCCGGCAGTTGCCTTGCAGGAAGTCGTTCAGGATGACGTTGGGATACGTGAGGTTCCCGAACGCGTTGCCGATGCCCGTGCGAACCGGCTGGGGCGTGACCGCGACGTAGGCCTCGGACACCGGCTGGAACACCGCGCGGTCGACGCTGTCGTTGAGCCAGTAGATGGCGCGATTGCTCCTCTCGAAGGGGTCGGGGTTGTCCGGATCAGCGGCGCAGCCCGCGAGGGCGCCGACAGCCAGCATGGCCAAGACGATCAGGGTGCGGGTTGGCATGAGGGGGACGCCTTTCACTTCAACGACTCTCGGGTCGTCGCGTTTTTCTCTCGCAGCAGCGCCAGCAGGCGGTCGATGCCGCCCTGGGCCAGGATGCTCTGGAATTGCGAACGGAAGTTGGCCACCATGCTGACGCCGTCAACGGACACGTCGATGACCATCCACTGCTCGCCCTTGCGGCGCAGGCGGTAGTCGATCCCGATGCTGTTCTGCCGGTCGGCCCCCGGCTTGCCGATCACGGTCGGGATGGTTCGGTCGCCGTTGACCTCCCGGCGGTCGCCGGTGACGGTGATGTCCTCGTCCGTGTACCGGTCGATGGCGCTGCCGTAGGTCGCGGACATGTGGATCCGGAACTCCTCGATGAACTCCGCCCGTTTGGGCTCCGGGACGTCGCGCCAGTTTCGCCCCATGCTCAGGCGCGAGATCGTCTCGAAGTCCATGTGTGCGTAGGCCACGTCGCGCACCTGCCCGCGCTTCTCGGCCGGGGAGAGGTTCGCGTCAGGGAGAATCGTCAGCACCTCCCGCATCGCCGATTCCACGACCTCGCGGGCCGTGGGAGGCGGCGCCGGGGCGGGTTGGGAAGCAGGATCGGACTTCGCGGGGGCCGTTGTCGGCGCGGCCGGTTGGGCCGCCGGCGGGGACGCGAGGGTCGACGGCAGGAGCAGGCCCACAACCAAAGCCGCTGCGTAGTATCGTGCTGTTCTCATCGGTTCTCTCCACGATCGCCCCGATCATCGTCGGGAATCACTCTGGAGTCAACGGTGCGTTTCCGGGGGCCCCGGGGGCCGGGGGGGCGGTCTTGGTCATGCCGTAGATGAACTGGCCGATCAGGCGCTCGAGAATGATCGCGGATTCCGTGAAAGTGATCCGTCCCCCGGGGCCCAGGAGGTCGTCCTCGGCACCGGGCTGAAGCTCGACGCAGCGGTCGCCCAGGATGCCGGAGGTGATGATGGAGGCCGTGGTGTCCGAGGACAGCTCCAGCGACGTGTCGAGGCGCATCTCCACGACAGCGCGGTAGTTCTCGCCCAGCGAGATGCGCGTGACCTCGCCGACGCGGACCCCGGAGATCAGCACCGGCGCGCGCTCCGTCAGCCCGCCCGTCTGGTCGAATTCCGCCGACACCGTCAGCCCGCCCGTGCGGCGCCAGGTGAACCCCCCGACGTGGATGGAGAGGTATCCGATGGCGGCGATGCCCGCGAGAACGAAGAGCCCGACGATGAAGTCTCGAAGCGGCGATTGTTTCATGAGCCTATGCCCCACAGCGACGTTATCACGTAGTCCGACAGCAGCACGGTCACCGAGGCCGTCACCACCGTCGAGGTGGTCGCGGCGCTGACGCCCTCGGAGGTCGCAACGGCGGTGTAGCCTCGATGCGTCGCGATCACACTCACCAACGCGCCGAAGGCCAGGGACTTCAGCATGCCACCGGCAACATCATTCTCGAAGGTCACGGAGTTGCGCAGGGAGGCCATGTAGACCCCCGGATCCCCGCCCATCACTTCCACCGTGGCGACCAGGCCGCCCAGGACCCCGCAGACGATGAACATCGCCGTCAGCAGGGGCATGACGGTGAGCAGGGCCAGGGCCCGGGGAGCGACGATCAGATGCACCGGGTCGATGGAGGCCATGCGCAGGCCGTCAAGCTGTTCGGTGGCGACCATCGCCCCGATCTCGGCCGTGGTCGCCGAGCCGGCCCGCCCGGCCACCAGCAGCGCCGTCAGCACGGGGCCCAGTTCGCGGATGAGGCTCAGGCCCACCAGGGCCCCCAGGGACTGCACCGCCCCGAAGCGGGTCAGGGTGTGATAGCCCTGAAGCCCCAGGACCATGCCCACCACCGCGCCGCTGAGGCAGATGATCGCCAGGGACAGAACGCCGAGCTTGTGGAGTTCCCGCACGAACAGGCCGAACCGCGCGGGGGGCCTCAGCACCGCCCAGGCCACCCGGCCCGCGAAGCAGGCCAGGTTGCCCGCCTGGCACACCATCTCGAGTGCCTTGCGCCCGAGTTGAGCGACGGGGTTGGCCATCAGGCACCGCTCCTCGAAGGCGCGGGCCGGTCCCACTCCTCGTTGAGAAACTCCGATACCTCGGGGTCATCGCTCTGTCGCAGCTCCGCCGGGCTCCCCCGCACCGCCCGGCCCTCCAGCAGCAGCAGCACCTCCTCGGCCATCCGGAAGGTCGAGGGGATGTGGTGGGACACCACGATCACCGTCATGCCGAACTGGCGATTGAGCCCCACCAGCAGCGCTTCGGTCCGCTTGATGGAAACCGGGTCCAGGCCGGAGAACGGCTCGTCACACAGCAGGATGCGCGGCTTGCGGATGATCGCCCGGGCCAAGGCCACGCGGCGCAGCATCCCCCCGGAAAGCTGCCCGGGCAGTAGGTCGTCCACGCCGACAACACCCACGGCCGCCAGGGCAGCATGGACCTCCGCGGCGATCTCGTCCTTGCCGCCGCAGCGGTGCTCGCGAAGCGGCAGGGCGAGGTTCTCGAAGACCGTCCACGAGTCCAGCAGCGCCCCGCCCTGGAAGAGCATTCCCAGTGTGCTCCGCAGGCGGCGCAGCCCGCCTTCCCCGAGGCGCGAAACCTCCTCGCCCTCCACCCAAACCCGGCCCGCCGCGGGACGGATCAGGCCGCCGATCAGCCGCAGGATCGTGCTCTTGCCCGAGCCGCTCCCCCCGAGCACCACCGAGATCCGACCCGCCGGGAAGCGGCAGCTCAACGAGTCGAACACGCAACGGTTCCCGTACGCCATGCGCACCTGATCGAGGCCGACGTGGGAGGGCGCGGGGGCGCCGGGGGGCGCGGGACCGGGGGGCGCGGGACCGAGGGGCGCGGCAGCGGGGCGCGGTCCGCGATCGTCGCGGCCGATCGCCGTACGCAGAACGCCGCGCCATCCCCATCGCCTCGCCAGCATCGGGCCTCCGCTCACCGTGGACGCCTCTTTGCAGAAGCCAACAGGCCAATGCATGGACCGCCCGTCACCGTTCGGATCACCGCGCCGACGATCCCGTCGGCGACCCCTGCGATTCTACCAACCTGGGGGGCATGAACAAGCGCAATCGCCCCTCCGGAAGAACCCACGAGAGCCCCTAGTCCTCAAACAAGCGAACCCTGAAGGTCGTTTTCCGGTCTTTGGGTGAAAAAGCTCGAAAAGCCTCGCGTTTTCGGGTTTATGGAAGGTGTGAA
>JAWLCQ010000030.1:0-39078 GCA_041687095.1 Phycisphaerae bacterium
TTCCCCACCGACCCCGCGTCGGTGGTTCAAACGGCTCTCGACTACAGCCAGCGCGCGCCGGGTCCGCGCATCGTCCGCGCCCGTGGGTGATCCCGTAGTGAGGAAGCCGGCTTACCACCGACGCGGGGTCGGTGGGGAGCAGGAGGAAGAAGGGGGAGGGGACCGCCGCTGTAGTTGATAGCCGCTTACCACCGACACGGGGTCGGTGGGGAGAAGAAGAGGCAAGCGGCACCGGGCCGGTGGGGAGTCGGAACAGGACATCCGCCTGGGCGACGACAGGGCCCTTTCTTCACGCCCTTCCTGCTGTCTGGAAGGGCGTGAACGGTTACGGATTTTCGATTGGGCTGTCGCCCCTACCATGGCCCCGATTGAAGTGAGCGCCGTCTGACGACCGGGAAACATCCTCGGAAAAGCGAGGATCTTGCGCGTTTGCATTACAGAGGAGGCAGCCCCCAACACCCCCCGACTGCATCGGAGGCGTCCCCGGAAGACCCATCCGGGCGGCACTACCATTGCATGTTGCATCCAACCACAGGGGAGCCAGAACATGAGCAAGAAGGATCTGCAGGGCGGCCCGCCGCCGCAGGAACAGCGCACGCAGCCCGGGAAACGAAAGCCCATGGAGCCCAAGCCCAAGGTCTCCGCCGAGAACTACATCGCCGCCGGGCGGCTGAAGGGGAAGGTGGCGCTGATCACGGGGGGCGATAGCGGCATCGGCCGATCGGTCGCCGTCCACTTCGCCAAGGAAGGCGCCGACGTCGCCATCGTCTTCCTGTCGGAGCGCCAAGATGCCGACGAGACCCGCCGCGACGTCGAGAAGGCCCACCAGCGCTGCCTGACGATCCAGGGCGACCTGGCCGACTCCGCCTTCTGCACCGAGGCGGTCGAACGCACGGTGAGGGAGTTCGGGCGCCTGGACATCGTCGTCAACAACGCCGCCGAGCAGCACTACCAGGAACGGTTCGAGGACATCACCGACGAGCAGCTCCAGCGGACGTTCGCGACGAACATCCTGGCGCACTTCTACATCAACCGCGCCGCCCTCAAGCACCTCAAGGAGGGCGCGTCGATCATCCACACCACCTCCGTCACCGCCTACCGCGGGGAGCCCTTCCTCATCGACTACGCCTCCACCAAGGGCGCCATCGTGGGGCTCATCCGCTCCCTCGCCCTGTCGCTGGGCAAGCGGAAGATCCGCGTCAACGGCGTGGCCCCGGGCCCGGTGTGGACCCCGCTCATCCCCTCCAGCTTCCCCAAGAAGAAGGTCGCGAAGTTCGGGAAGAGCTCCTTCATGGAGCGTCCCGCCGAGCCCGACGAGATCGCCCCCACCTACGTCTTCCTCGCCAGCGGGGACTCGGGGTTCTACACCGGGCAGGTCCTGCACCCCAACGGGGGGGACATCATCAACGGCTGACCCCGCGGTGGAGGCGCAGCGTGAGGCAGCGGAGCGAACCGCCCCCCGCCCGCATGGCGTCGGTGTGCAGGAGGATCAGCTCCACGCCCTTCCTCCCCAGCCGCCGCCGCGTTTCGGGGGACAGCGACCAGTCGAGGTGCACGATCACGTTGGGCTCCAGCGGGACGAAGCTGCACGCCAGGCGGGCCTGCTCGGCGTCGCTGACCTCCACCAGCTCCACGCCCCGCCGCGCCATGAACCCCCGGAAGTCCACCTCCTCGCACCGCCCGCGGGTGTGCAGCACCGTGCGGCGGAAGGCCGGCAGGTACGCCAGCGCCAGGTTGCACCCGATGCGGTTGTAGATCGTGTCCGGATGCATGTACCGCCGCGCCTTGGGGATCTCCACCGACAGGACCTCCGGGAAGTGCTCCAGCGCCCGCGGGATGAACCGCTGGATCGTCGCCCGCGTGTGCCGCTCCGTGTCCGCCACCAGCAGCAGGCGCGGGTCCAGCAGCAGGCATCCCTCGAAGGCGTCGTCGGGGCGGGTGAGTTCCAGCAGGATCGGGACCCCCAGCGTGACCAGCGCCTCCCGCACCACCTGCTCCTCCCCCCGCCGCGCCGCCGACGACATCGCCGAGACGATCGCCCCCCGCCGCGACACCACCGCCGTATCGTGCAGGTACGTGAGGTTGGGCAGGCCGTCCGTCCGCTCCCGGCCCCCGCGAACGTAGTCGGACAACTCCAGCACCTCCACGCCCAGCGACTCCAGCAGCGCGCGGTAGGCGTCGTGCTCCTCCAGGAAACGGGGGATGTCGGGGACCGCATCGAAGAGCCACTCGTGGCAATTCGCCGCCGTGATCCGCTCCAGGCCCCGCTCGGGGCGGTGCAACAGCACCCGCCGCAGCCGCCCCAACTCGTCGCACCCGTATTCCGTCGATGCCGCAATGGAATCTTCCGTGGTCATGATCCGAGTCCACCTCCCGTCGGCCGCGCCAGGACCAACAGCTCGTCGTCATCGCTCGCGTGCTCCTGGAGCACCTCGAAGCCCTGGCAGGCCAGCAGCGCCCGCACCTGCGGCCGGGTGTACTTGCAGGTGAAGCCCATCGAGATCGTCTCGCCCCCTGCCAGTGACAGGGGCCCGTCGTGGAAGGCGAGGTCGACGTCCTCGCGGATATGGATTCGCTTCCGCGTCCGCAGCACCAGCCCCAGCCGCGTGGGCACGGTCACCAGGTCCAGGTGGAAGTCCGCCTGATCGCGGCGGAGGCCCCTTCGCAGGAGGGGCCCGAGGTTGAACCTGGCGTTCTCCTCCCCGCCGTAGGCCCGCTGGACGCGGTCCCACCAGCGCTCCCGCCCCTCCTCGCTGTCGGGCAGCAGGTGGCAGTCCAGCAGCAGCGCGTCGAACGTGTCGAGGTGCTCGCGGAGGAGGCCCAGCAGATCCTCGGGCTCGTAGTTGCTGAAACTGTTGCCCAGGAGGCACAGCAGCGTCGGGCGGCGGGCGTGGCGGCGGAACCGCTGCAGGCGCTCGCAGAAGTCCACGACCCCCACCGCATCCACACCGGTCCCCTCCGCCCCCTCCGCCGCCATCCGCACCATCGGGGCCGACACGTCCACCGCCACGTACCGCCTCGTGTCCCGCCCGCGAAGGTGCTCCAGCAGGATGCGTTCCTTGCGGCCCTCCCCCACCCCGATGCTCAGCAGGTCCGCCGCCCGCGGACAGCACCGGGCGATGTCGGGGGCGCAGCGGCGAAGGAGTTCGGTCAGCCGCGACGCCACGTCGAACGCCGTCGATCCGTTCAGCGCCCGCCACTCCTCCGCCCCCCCGGCCCCGACGTACAGGAAGGGATCGGGCAGGGAGCGGCGTTGCAGGACGCATCGGAGCAGGTGTTCGAGGTCCCCGTCGGTGACGTTCTCCACGATGCGCATGCGATCCCCCTCCCGCCCTTCAGCGGGCGCACTGCAGACACTCCCCGCGCAGCGCCTCGCGCGGGCCCTTGCCCTCGTTCACGCCCACGCTGTACGAATACCCCCGGCAGCCGATGCACTCGTGGAGGTGCTCGCAGCCGCCGCACTTGCCCTCCAGGTGCTTGTCGATGTTCCGCACGTAGACGAAGAGCGGGTCGTCGTAGATCTCGCGGAGCGTGCGGCGGCGGACGTTGTGCGGGTACTCCCCGTTCACCCGCAGGGCGGGGTGCTCGTCGAACTTCGTCGGGGCGCACGGGCGGACGTGGCCCTCGACGGTGATGTACAGGCTGTACAGGTGCTGCAGGCACCCGCTGGCGACGAGGGGGGTGTGCGGCAGCCAGTCGTACCCGTACGCCTCGCGGTCCACCTCCAGCAGCCGCCGCTTGCACGCCTGGATCACGTCGGTGGCGAGGCCCTGTCCGGCGAGTTCGTCCGTCGCCCGCCCGGTGGGCGTGAGGACCTCGATGTTCGGGAACACGTGCTGCCGGCGGCAGAAGTGCCACACGTCCTCGACCTCCTGGAGGTTGAGGCGGCAGCTTACGAACGACGCCCCCAGCCGCAGACGGTGCGGGTCCTCCCCGCGCGCCAACCCCGCGGCCATCAGGAACTGCAGCCCGCGGTAGATGCCCCGCGACGCGTGGGGGCGCCCCGCGAGGTAGTCCTGCACGTCGGGGCGGAGCGAGTCGAGCTTGCCCATCACCGAGGCGTGGTGCTCCGCCAGATGGGCCGCGAGTTCCTCGTCAACGGCAATGCCGTTGGTGAAGACCACCGGGATCATGCCCAGCCCATCGATGCGGGCGATGAGGTCGCGGAAGCGAGGGTGCAGCGTGGGCTCCCCCCCGCCGATGACCACCACCGCCCGCGCCCCCAGCTCGTGCGCCTGCACCACCACGTCCTCCAGCAGGGCGTAGTCCACCACGTCGCCCCCCTGCGGGTGGCTGCGGGCGTAGCAGTAGCGGCAGCGGAGGTTGCACGAATGGTTGGTTTCCAGGCGGATGGCGAGGAGGCGGCGGTCGTCGCGGGCGCGGTAGGCGTCGGCGGGGTCCCAGGTGTACCCGGCGAGGATCGGCGGGCGCTGGTACCCGGGGGGTTCGGGTGGCGACGGGCCTTGCGCGGCGGTCCGATTGGGTGAGTGCATGCGGTCTTCCTCGCGATCTCCATCCGGCGGAGAGGGCGGGGTCAGTGGGCGCGCCCCCGGGCCCTGCCCCCAGCCGCCGGGTACCACTCGTCCCTGCAGCGGTCCTCGCGGACCTCGTGAATCATAGTGGCGTTGTCCCTACTCCGGAGACTCAAACGCCCCGATGTCGACCGCCGGGCCGAGCACCCGGGGGTCGCCCCCGAAATCGAGGTCCAGGACCATCCCGTACAGGGCGTGGAACGTGAGCAGGTGATAGTCATAGTCCGAACCCGCGTTGGCGGCGGGGGAGCCTTCCCCAAGGCGGAAGTCGTTGTTGTCCGGGTCGAGGAAGAGCGGATCGGCGTGGAGGCAACCCGCGCCCACGCCCGCCTGCTGCATCGTGTCGATGTTATCGTAGGTGATCTGCCCCCAGCGGATCCGGAGGCTCCCCTCGGACTGGTAGAACAGGTTGTGCTCCAGCAGCGACATCGCCGCCACGCCGGAGACGGCGAGGGCGACGTGATACGATGGCTCGTTCAGATCGGCGATGATGTTGTTCACCAGGACGTGCGACTGCGCTCCCCCCCCGGGGCTATTGAACCCCGAGTCCGCGCGGAAGATGGTGTTGCCCACCACGTACAGTTCGGGCTGCGTCCAGGCAATGATGGCCGCCCCGCCCACGGGCCAGACCCCGTAGGGGTCGTAGTCGTCCTCGATGTGCCGGATGTCGTGGATCACGTTCCCGATGATCCACCCCCGCTGCGACCCGTTGCTGCGGATGCCGTTCACGCACCCGTAGATCTCGTTGTGCAGGATCCACACGTCCATGGGCGAGCCGTGGACCACGACGGCCGTCCCGTCGCTCCCGGAGAAGCGGTAGTCCGTCGGGACATAGCCGTAGATCGTGTTCTCGCTGATGATGATGTCCCGCGCGTTCTTGATGTCCACCGCGTTTTCCCCGTCCTCGTGCAGGACGTTGCGGGCGATGTACACGTACCGGGCCCACTCCTCGAACGGCGCGCTGCCGCTGACGATCTGCACCGAGTCCCCACCGTGCCCGTGCATGTGGTTGTCGATGACCCAGACCCGCTGCGCCCCGGCCTCGGCCGTCACCCCGTGCAGATCGTTCTCCTCCCAGTAGGACGGGTCGCCGTTGTCGTGGATGTGATTGGCGTAGACGACGATGTCCTGGCCCCGCCCCACGGAGAACGCCGACGCGAACGCCGGCGGCAGGCCGTGGATCTCGTTGTACCGCAGCGACACGTGGTGATGCAGCCCCGCGGGATCGCCGGAGAAGAACTTCAGGCCCATCCACACGCTGTCGAACTCCAGGTTCTCGATCACCAGGTACGTGCCCCCGATGCGGAGCGTCATGTCGTGCAGCCGCGGCCGGTTCGCCGGGTCCGCCCCGCGGAAGAACACCGGCTGCGTGCTCGTCCCCGACCCGCGCATCCAGGCGAAGTTCCCCCCGTAGCTGTACGACCCGCCGTGGATCTCCACCACGCTCCCCGCCGGGACGTCCGTCGGGATCGTCCGCCGCGGGGCCGCGGCCGTCCCGAACGGGTTGCCGCTATCGCTCGCCAGGGGGTGCGTGCTGTCGATGTAGTGCGTGTAGGGCCCGTCGGAGCCCATGCGGTAGGGCTCGGGGCCGGCCCCGAAGTCGTACAGGGACCCCGCGTACATCCAGTGCGTTTCCTCCACGCCGAAAGCGGGCTCCGGCACGCCGATCGGCGCCTCCCACCCGCCCATGGGCTCGATTCGCACATCGGTGAGCACGATGTCCGGGGCGTTGGGGGTCGTCAACTCCAGCAGGAGGGTGCGGCCCTCCACGAGCAGGTCCTCCCCCACGATCTTCCAGTAGTGCCCATCGGCGATGAAGTCGTCGGGCCACGCCGTCTGGTTGAACGTCACCGTCCCCAGGGGCCGGCGAACGTCGTCGTTCAGGACGTCGATGACGGTGGCCGTCACCTCCGTGCAGTTCGCCCAGTTCCCCGTCCACCGCACGCTCACCCGATACCGACGGCCGGGGGACAATTCGCCGAACGTCTGTCGGAGCGGCTGCCGCGTGCCATAGAACGTCCCCAGCACCGTCAGGTCGTCGAGGTCCACCGTCCCCTGTCCCACAAGGTTCCCCTGGGCCCAGCCCTGTCCGTCCAGGCCGCAGAACGTCCCCAGCACCGTCAGGTCGTCGAGGTCCACGCGGCCATCCAGATTCACGTCCCCCATCTCCGTGCCCAGGACCTTGCGAACCATCTCGGCCACGTCGGCGTCGTCGACCACGCCATCGCCGTTGACGTCGTAGGCGGGATCGCCCGGGCTGGCGAAGTGAGCGGCGAGGACGTCGATGTCGGCGGCGTCGGTGATCCCGTCCCGGGTGAAGTCGCAGTCGGCGAGGTCGTCGTCCAGGTTGGTGAGTACCACGTCCAGGGGGTGCTGCGCGAGGTAGAGGGGATCGTCTCCTCCGACGGGCCCGAGAATGGCCCGGAAGCGGGTGTCCCCATCGGCGAAGGGATCATCGACCCCCGTCACCGTGACGGGCTGGGGGATGAACCAGTCCTCGGGGGTGAAGAGGAGCTGCGAAACGGAGACGCTTCCCTCGGAGGGGTCGCTGCTCGACACGCACACCGTCACCTGGCCAAACGGTTGGCTCGTGAGGACCACGGTGAACTGGGCCGTTCCCCCCGCCTCCGTGGTCACCAGTCCCCCCACGGGGGAGACGTCGAACCACGACCGGTCATTGTCGATGTTGACGACGGAGACGTCGGGGACGGTGAGAGCGTGGTAGCAGGGATCGTCGCTCACGGCCGGGCCCAGGCGGACGGCGTACGCGACATCGCCGTCGTCCATCGGGTCGTCCACGCCCGTCACGGTGACGGTGCGCGGGGTGTCCCAGTCAAGCGGGGAGAAGCGCAGTTCGGCGACCGAGACGAGCCCCTCGGTTTCATCCGTGGAGGACACGGGGAGGTACACGTCGGCGGTGGGGGCTTCGGTAAGCGAAACGGTGAGGACGGCCGCTCCGCCCGCTTCATTGGTGACGAGGCCCCCGGGGGGCTCGACGGTGATGCCCGCGGCGAGCAGGAGGCGAGGTTCGAGGAACTCCAGGAGCCTTCCCTGTCCGTCCCCCTCAGGGCGTTCCTGGCCTGCCCTCTTGTCACGAGGCCTTCTTGCGTGGAGAGCAGCGAGCCCGTGTGGGCGCGACGACGGGTCGGCGGGTTGGTGCATGCTGATTCCCTTGGCGTTCTGGGTGACTTGGCGCCTCATGGCCCTCAAGCCACCGCCCCAACGGTATGGTCTCCGCGAGCCGGCCGGGAGATGCGATCGGCGGGAAACTGTAGAGGAGCGCCTGGGCCATATCAACCCCCGGAGAAGATGCGCCGCCCCCCCCGCGCCGTGGGGATTGTGGCGGGGGCAAGCGTCCGTGCGTCCGGCGGAAGATGGGGGCTTCCCCTAAAAGGGGTGGTGTTCCATCCCCCCGAAAGTGCCGTGTGACACCCGGTTGAAGCCTGGAAAGAAGGTGCAAGAATGTGGGGTGACGAACGCAGAGGTCGCGGCGTGCTGTCGGCGGCCCCTGATAAGGAATGCTCCGCGAGAGGAGAGGCTGGCACGCCCGAGGGCGGCAAGAGCGAGCGTGCGATGGCCCGCGCGCCGGAAGGCAAGCCGGCGCTGCGATCCCCCCCTCCCGCAGGGACGGACGCAAGGCTCCCGCGAGCGATGGCCGTACCGGCGAAACCGGGGACGGCAGTTTCTCCTCACCGGAGGAGGCCCACTCGCACGCGAGGGACGGGCCCGCGGCGGCCAACGGAGGCGACGCTCCCGAGAAGGAAGACGCCCCATGATGCGCCCCCCGGGCCATGCGCGCTTCGTCCGCGATAGGATTCGAAATGGAACGAAAGCAGGACCTTGTCGGGGACACCGACGGGGACGAAGTCTGCGCCGCCGGGCTCTCCGAGCCCGCCGAACGGGAGTATGAATGCTGAAGCTTTCCGACAACCCCCCGATGTTGAGCCCCTGGGTGAGTCGCCTGGAGGAGATGGACGGGCGCTGGTGGGTGGCACACACCAAGGCGCGGTTCGAGAAGGCCTTCGCGTGGGACCTGCTGCGGGCGGAGGTGGCGTGCTTCCTCCCCCTCGCCGAGCGGGTGCGGTACTCCAGCGGCAAGAAGCGCCGCGTCCTCGCCCCGCTGTTCCCCTCCTACGTGTTCTTCAACGGCGACGACCAGAGCCGCCTCACCGCCCTGGGAACCCAGCGGCTGTGCCAGGCCATCGAGGTGCTCGACCAGGACACGATGGGGCGGGAGTTGGACATGATCCACCGCGCGCTGTGCGCTCGCCCGGGCGTGGAGCTGTACACGGGCCCGGCCCTCGGTGAGCGGTGCCGCGTCGCCGAGGGCCCCTTCCTCGGGGTGGAGGGAAAGGTCGTCGAGCACTCCCGCCGCGCCCGGGTGGTGCTGGAAGTGAGCCTTCTTGGCCAGGGGGCGGTCATCGAACTCGATGCCGACCTCCTCGAGGTCCTGGCCTGATGCGGACAGTGGCACAGCGGACGCGAAGAGCGCTGCACGCTGGGGCGCCGCGGGGTGCGGTCCCAGCAAGGGGCATGAAACCATGAGAACGTACGTACTGGTCTTTCTCGGAGCGGTTGGAGTGACCATGCTGGTCACCCCGATCGCCAACACACTCGCTCGCGTGCTGGGGCTCGTCGATGCCCCGGGCGTGCGGAAGGTCCATCATCGCCCCACGCCCCGCATCGGGGGCGTGCCGGTGGTGCTGGCGACGCTGGCGCTGACGATCGGGGCGCTGCTGCTGGACAACGCGATCGGGCAGGCCCTGCGCGAGCAGCAGGGCAAGCTGACGGCGCTGCTGGCGGGGGGGGCGTTCATGTTCCTCGTGGGGCTCGTCGACGACGTCCGCGACATCCGCGCCCGCACCAAGCTGCTCGGGCAGGTCCTCGCCGCCCTCGCCGTCGCCCTCGCCGGGATCCGCATCGAGACCATCCACTTCGGAACCCACGCCCTGCACCTGGGCGTCTGGGCCTGGCCGGTGACGCTGCTGTGGATCATCGGGATCACCAACGCGGTGAACCTCATCGACGGGCTCGACGGGCTGGCGGCGGGGATCGCGGCGATGGCGTGCGGGGTGCTGGCGGCCTTCTCGCTCCACACGCAGCAGCCCGTGATGGCCATTCTCATGCTCGCCCTGCTGGGCAGCCTGCTGGGGTTCCTGGTCTTCAACTTCAACCCCGCCAAGATCTTCCTGGGCGACTGCGGGTCGCTGTTCATCGGGTTCATGCTCGCCACGTCGAGCGTGCTGTGCACGCTGAAGGTTCCGACGATGGCGGCGCTGTCGGTGGGGATGCTCACGCTGGGCCTGCCCGCCTTCGACATGCTGTTCAGCATGCTCCGCCGCACGATCGAGCGGCGGAGCATCTTCGCCCCCGACCGCAACCACATCCACCATCGCCTGCTGCGGATGGGCCTCCGCCACCGCAACGCCGTCCTCCTCCTCTACGCCGCCAACTTCGCCCTCGCCTCCGCGAGCATGCTGATGATGTTCCTCCACGACCGCGAGGCGGTCATCGTCCTGGGGATCACCGTCGCGGCCATGCTCGTGCTGTTCCACCTCGTGGGGGCGGTCCGCATCCGCGAGAGCTACACGACGCTCCGCGAGAGCCTTTCACTGGCGCGACAGGCGCGGGAGGAGAAGCGGCGGTTCGAGGGCGTGCAGCTCCGCATGCGGGAGACCAAGACCTTCCCCGAGTGGTGGGACGCCCTCTGCGAGGCCGCCTACGACATGAACTTCCTCTGGATGCGCCTCTCCGTGGGCGACGGGGCGGGCGCGACCCACACCCACTCCTGGTACCGCCAGCGCAAGGGCCGCCCCCTCGTCGGACGCATCGTCCAGGTCGCCCTGCCCGGCGGGGCCGTCGGCGGAGCGGCCGTCTCGCGCATCGACGCCGGGCTCATGGTCAACGGCCACATCGAGGACGCCGGCCGCCGCATGACCCTCTTTGCCCGGCTGCTGGACGAGTACGGCGTGGACAAGGCCCTGCGCGACCTGGGCCCGCAGGGTGCCATGATCCCCCGCAACCGCCTCCGCACCGTGCCGGACCCCCTGTCCTCACGCCCGCATGCCGAAGACTGGCGCTGCTCGCCCCCGCCCCTCGCCGCGACGCCGGTGCACAGCTTCCGCGGACCGTTCGTCGTCGTCCCCCCCACCCCCGGGGCCCGGGAGATCCCCCATGCCGCCTGACGCCCCCGCCATCCCCGCCCCCGTGGAGGTCCTCGGCGTGCCCGTGCTGCCCTTCGCGTCGTACGCCCACGCCGCCGACTGGGTCGCCGACCGCATCGCCGACCGCCGGCGGACGTTCTGCGTCGCGATCAACCCCGAGAAGATCTACCGCGCCCTCCGCGAGCCCCGCCTCCTGGACGTCCTCACCGCCGCCGACGCGGGCCTGTGCGACGGGATCGGGGTGGCGCTGGCCGCCAAGCTCCTCCACGGCCGCACCATCCCCCGCTGCACCGGGTGCGATCTGTTCTCGCACCTCATCGCCGCCGCCGAGCGGCGCGGCTGGGGGGTGTACCTGTTGGGCGCCTCGCCCGAGTCCAACGCGACGGCGTGCGAGCGGCTGCAGGCGCGGCACCCGGGGCTGCGCGTCGTGGGGCGGCGGGACGGGTTTTTCGACGACGTCCCGGCCGTTCTCGCCGCCGTCAACGCCGCCCGCCCCGACATGCTGTTCGTCGCGATGGGGTCCCCGCGGCAGGAGTACTTCCTCACACAGCACGCCGATGCCATCGACGCCCCCTTCCGCATGGGCGTGGGGGGCACGCTGGACGTGATCAGCGGAACGGCGCGGCGGGCGCCGCGAGTGTTCCAGCGGACGGGGACGGAGTTCCTCTTCCGCCTGCTGTCGGACCCGGGGCGGTGGCAGAGGCACTTGGCGCTGCCCGGGTTCGTGCTCGACGTCCTCACCGATCGCACCCATCCCCGCGGGACCCGCCGGACGCGATCCCGCACGACCGGATCACCCCTCAACCTGGGACACCGCCATGTACGACTCTGAATACGAATCGCACCGTCCGACCCCCGAAGGGGCAGACGGGCCCGGCCGAGCCGCCGGAACCCACCCGGTCAGCAAGGCTGTCATTCGTCGCCAGGCCGCTCCCGTCGCCCCCGGAGGCGACCTTCTCGGAGCGCCTCTGCCCGTCGAGCCCGCCTCTCCCGCCGCGGAGAAGTCGCTCCGGAGCGTCCTCAAGTACCGCAAGACGATCCTCCTGATGACCCTCCTGATCGTCCTCCCGGCGTTGGCGGGGATTTGGGGCTTCACCCGCCCCCTCTACCGCGCCACGGGGCAGGTCCGCGTGCGGCCCATCATTCCGCACCTGGTCTTCCCGGGGGAGGGCAACGGCCCGATCCCCTACTACCAGGACTACCTCAACACGCAGGTGGCGGTCATCCTGAGCCCCACCGTGCTGCAGCGTGCGTTGGCACGGCCCGAGGTGCAGGGGACGGCGTGGTTCGAGGAGGCCGGCCAGGGCTGGCCGTGGACGTCGGAGTCGAAGCTCGAGGCCCTGCAGCGGCAGCTCACGGTCCGCACCCGCCCGCGGACGGAGATCATCGACGTCTTCATCGAGACGCCCAGCGGGAAGGACTCGGCCATCGTCGTCGACGCCGTCCTCGCCGAGTACCTCCACTACGCCGGGGAGATGGACGATGCCGGCTCCAGCCGCATCTATCAACAGCTCGTGGAGCAGCACGACCGCCTGCGGGAGATGAAGCGGGAGAAGGAGCAGGAGATCCGGGCGCTGGAGCGCGACCTGGGGACGACGGACCCGGAGAAGCTGGTGGCGCAGATGCGGTGGCAGCTCCAGGACACGCAGGGCCAGGTCGACCGGCTCACCCGCTCCGAGGCCGTGGCGCGGTGGCGGCTGGAGCGGATGCAGGGGCAGCGCCCGGTGTCGGCGACCGACGGCAACGCCGCTCCCGCGGCGGTGTCCGCGGGGGCCCTCTTCGAGTCGGATCCCGAGTGGCAGCGGCGACGGGCGGAGGTGGACATGATCGACATGGAGATCACCCTCAAGCGCAAGAGCATCGGGGCCAGCCACCCCGAGATGCGGGACCTGCTGACGCGCAAGGGCCTCCTGGAGACCCGCGTGCGGGAACGGGAAGAGGCGATGCGGAGGCGGGGCCCGTTCGCCGCACTCCCCAACGAGCCCACCGTCACCGTCCACGCCTTCTCCGAGCCCGACGCCGCCCGCCTCGACGCCGAACTCATCGAGTACGAGCGCACACTCGCCGCCGAAAGCCTCCAGAACCTGCGGCAGTCCTGGGCCCAGACGTTCGAGGGCACGCAGGTGCTCGCCGCCAAGCTCGTCGAGCTGCAGGAGGTCTCCGACCTCTTCGAGGCCGTCAAGGACCGCCTGGTCCGCAAGCGGATGGAGCGGAACGTCCCGGGCTCGATCGAGATCCTCGCCCACGCCGTCCCCCCCCTCGCCCCCAGCACGGACCGCCGCGCGATCTTCTCGCTGCTGAGCGTCTTCGGGGGCCTGATGACCGGGCTGGTGGTGGCGTACCTGCGGGCCGGGGCGGAACGCCCGATGATCGAGGCCCACGAGCTGGGCACGACAACCCCCGCCCCCTTCCTGGGCCGCCTCCCCCAGGTCGCGGCGGGCAAGGCCCTGCCGCTGCACGACCCGCTGCTGATCGAGGGCGTGCGGATGGTCCGCACCAGCCTGCTGCAGCGGATCGACCGCGGGGAGGGCAACGTGGTGCTCGTCACCTCCGCCGGGCCCCGCGAGGGCAAGACCACCGTGACGATCATGCTCGCCCGCAGCCTCGCGTCCTGCGGGAGGCGGGTGCTGCTGGTCGATGGCGACCTCCGCCGCCCCCGCATCGCCGCCAGCCTCGGGCTCAACGTGCGGCTCGGCATTCTCGACACCCTCCTGGACGAGGGCAAGGACCGCGAGGCCATCGTCCAGAGCGACACCCCGGGCCTGTGGGTGCTGCCCTCCCGCCCCGCCGCCGACGGGTACGACTCGGAGATCCTCGCGGGCCAGGGCTTCGCCCAGGCGGTTCAGCGCTGGAGCGAAGGGTACGACGTCGTGCTGCTGGACAGCCCTCCGGTCCTCGCGGCCGCCGACGCGCAGATCCTCGCCCGCCAGGCCAACGGGACGCTGCTCCTCGCCCGCGCCGAGCAGACCCGCCGCGACGACATGATCGAGGCCCTGTCGTACCTCGCGTCGGCCGGGGGGAACCTGTGGGGCACGGTCTTCGTGGCGGCCCGCAGCGACCGCGGCGGCGCCTACTACAGCTACGCGGAAAGGGCGGGAGGAGCATGAGCCCCACCGAAGTGAACACCCGGCAGGAAGCCACCCCCCTCGCCCTCTGCCAACGGGCCCTGCGGGCGCTGCGGCGGATGTACCTGCCCGAGGAACGCATGTTCGCCTTTCGCGTCCGCCCCGCGAGCGACGGGCTGTGCACCGAGGGCCTCTCGGTGCGCTACACCGCCACCGTGCTGCTGGGCCTGTCCCGCGTGCCGGCCCCGGCGGTCGCGGATACGCTCAACGGCCAGGCGCCCCGCGACCTCTTCGCCCGCCTGGAGTGCGAGCTGGGTTCCACGCACGACCTGGGCGAGGTGGCCCTCACCCTCTGGGCCGCCCGCACCTGGAACGACGCGTGCAGCGGGGCCCTCCTGCACCGCCTGCAGGCCATGCAGCCCGACACGCTCACCTACCCCACGGTCGAACTGGCGTGGGCGCTGTCGGCATTGAGCGAGGGGGGGGAGGCGGGGAGCGAGGCGCGGTCCGCCCATGCCCTGGCGGAACGGCTGCTGCGGTCCTTCCACCCCCGCTCGCACCTGTTCCCGCACTACCCCGCGGGGGCGGGGGGGTCGTGGCTGCGGGCGCCCGTCGCCTGCTTCGCCGACCAGGTCTACCCCATCCAGGCCCTGTCGCTCTACGCCCGCGCCTTCCGCCGCCCCGAGGCCCTCGACGCCGCCCGCCGCTGCGCCGCCGCCATCGCCCGCCTCCAGGGCGAGGGGGGACAGTGGTGGTGGCACTACGACGTGCGCAGCGGGAAGGTCCTCGAGGGCTACCCCGTCTACGCCGTCCATCAGAACAGCATGGGGCCCATGGCCCTGCACGCCCTGCAGGACGCCGGCGGGGACGCCTTCGACGCCGCCATCGACCGCGGCCTCGACTGGCTGGAGCGGTCCCCGGAGATCGACGGGTCGCTCATCGACACCGAGCGCGACGTGATCTGGCGGAAGGTGGGGCGGGTGGATCCGGGCAAGCTCGTCCGCCGCGCCCAAGCCGCCGCCTGCCGCCTCCACCCCGCCCTCCGCACCCCCGCCGTCACCGCCGTCTTCCCGCCCCGGCGAGTCGACTTCGAGTCCCGCCCCTACCACATGGGGTGGATCCTGTACACCTGGGCCGATCGGACCGACACCGCATGCGCCTGACCCTCCTCTATATCCTCGTCGCCTCCCTCACGCTCTACGCGTGGAAGGACTGGTTCCGCGCGCTGTGCGGGCTCATCGTCCTGATGGCCGTCGTCGAGTCCGGGGAGATGCCCAAGGGCATCATGGGCATCCAGGGCCTCAACGCCTGGAACATCCTCATGGTGTCCGTGTTCCTCTCCTGGGCCTGCCGACGGCACATCGAGCGTCCCCCGTGGGACATGCCCCGCGGGGTGTCGATCCTGCTGGCCATCTTCCTCCTGATGCTGCTGGTCGGGTTCCTGCGGGCGGTCCTCGACCGCGAGATGCTGGGCTTTGACGTGCGATCCATGGTCAGCGACCAGCTCATCAACACCTACAAGTGGCTCATCCCGGGGCTGCTGCTGTTCGACGGCTGCCGGACCCACGAACGCCTCCGCTGGGCCATCCCCTCCCTGCTGCTGCTCATGCTGCTCATCGCACTGCAGGTGTACCGCGTCTCGCCCCTGGAGGCCCTCGCCGACGCCGAAACGCTCCACTACTCCCGCCTCAAGTTCGACCGCCGCGTCGGGTACAACGCCGTCGACGTCGCCGCCATGCTCGCCGGGGGCTTCTGGGCCACCGTCGCCTACGCCCACGTCTTCCCCGACCGCCGCCGCAAGGCCCTGCTCCTCGGGGTGGCCCTGGTCATGCTGGGAGCCTTGGGACTCACCGGGGGCCGGGCCGGGTTCATCACCTGGGCCGCCGTGGGCGTGGTGCTGTGCGTGCTCCGCTGGCGCAAGTACCTGCTGCTCGCCCCCCTCGCCGTCGCCGTGCTCACCCTGGCCTTCCCCGGGCCCGTCGAACGGATCCTCCGCGGGTTCGGAGAACTCGACCCCGCCGGGCAGGAGGTGGTCGAACTCGACGCCGCCACCAGCGGACGCGCGGTCTTCTGGCCCGCCGTCATCCGGGAGATCGAGAAGGCCCCGCTGCTGGGGCACGGCCGCGAGGCCATGGGCCGGACCGGCATCGCCTACACCGCCATGAACACCGGAAACCCCTTCGACATCGTCGGGCACCCCCACAACATCTACCTCGAGTGGACGCTGGACCACGGGCTGATCGGCCTGGCGCCGGTGCTGCTGCTGTTCTTCACCGCCGTGCGGTACGCGGGGCGGCTGTTCCGCTCCCCCGCCCCGTGGGCGATGGCCGCCGGGGGGTTCGGGCTGTCCATGATCCTCGCCCAGCTCATCGCCGGGCTCGGCAGCCAGCACTTCTACCCCAGCGAGGGCAACATGGTCATGTGGACCACGATGTTCCTGGTCTTCCGCGTGCACACGGCCACCACGCGCCGCCGCACCGCCCGCCCCGCCATCCGCACCGTCTACCCCCCCGCCCGCGCGAGCGTCCCCGCCCCGCGCCCCGAGCCCGCAGGAGCCGGAGCATGACCGCCGTCACCGACTTCGTCTACATCATGTCCCCGAGCTACTCGGGCTCGACGCTGCTGACGTTCCTCCTCGCCAAGCACCCCGCCATCGGCACGGTGGGGGAACTGAAGGCGACGAGCATGGAGGACATCGACCGCTACACCTGCTCCTGCGGGACCCTGATCCGCCAGTGCGGGTTCTGGGCGCAGGTCGCCGCCGAGATGGGGCAGCGGGGCATGCCCTTCGACGTCGCGAGCTTCGGGACGCACTTCCGCTCACCCGCCCCCCTGCCCGACAAGCTCCTGCGGGCCGCCGTGCGGGGCCCCCTGCTGGAGGGGGCCCGCACACTGGGCTTCGCCGCCGTCCCCGCCGCCCACCGCGCGCTGCGGGCCACGCGGGAACGCAACCGCGCCCTCGTGGAGTCCATCGCCGCCATCCGGCACACGCCCGTCATCCTCGACGGGTCCAAGGACCCCGTCCGCCTCCGCCACCTGCTGGGGGCGCGCTACTGGCCGATCCGCACCATCCACCTCACCCGCGACGGGCGGGGAACCGCCAACTCCTACATGCGCCACTACGCCACCACCATGGGCCACGCCGCCCGCGAGTGGGTCCGCTCGCAGCACGAGTGCCGCCGCATGTACGACCGCCTCCCCCCCGACCGCCGCATCCGCGTCCGCTACGAGGACCTGTGCACCGACACCGAGGCGGTCCTGAAGGAGCTGTTCGCGTTCCTCGGGCTCGAGGGAACGGTCAGCGGGGGAGCGGTCCACGCCGGCGATCAGCACATCGTGGGCAACTTCATGCGCCTCCGCCCCGACCAGGACATCACCCTCGACGAGAAGTGGAAGGACCAGCTTACCCCCGCGGACCTGGCCGCCTTCGAGCGCGTCGCGGGGGCACTCAACCGGACGCTGGGGTACGCGTGAACCGCCCCCCGCGCCGCGCGTGCAGATTCGCCGCATAGAATGCGGCTCGGACTGTCCCACCCCGGGCGGGGACGCTCGGGCGCCCCGGGCCCGAAAGGAGGAACGAACATGAAGGTTGTCATCCTGGCCGGCGGACTGGGCACCCGCCTCTCCGAAGAAACCGAGATCAAGCCCAAGCCCATGGTCGAGATCGGCGGCCGGCCGATCCTGTGGCACATCATGAAGCACTACGAGCAGTTCGGATGCAACGAGTTCTACGTCGCCCTGGGGTACAAGGGCGACGTCATCAAGAGCTTCTTCCTGAACTACTACCGGCTCAACGGGAGCATGGCCCTGAACCTGGCGACGGGGGACGTGATGGGCTACGAGCACCCCGCCGAGCCGTGGATGGTCCACCTCATCGACACGGGGCTCGAGACCCAGACGGGGGGGCGCATCCGCCGCCTCCGCCCCCACCTCGAGGGCGGGACGTTCATGGTGACGTACGGCGACGGGGTGGGGTGCGTGGACATCGGCAAGCTCCTCGAACACCACCGCCGCTGCGGGAAGATCGCGACGGTGACGGCGGTGCGGCCGCCGGCGCGGTTCGGGGGACTGGTCTTCAACGACGCGCTGGACCACGTGACCGCCTTCTCCGAAAAGCCCCAGACCGGCGAGGGGTGGATCAACGGCGGGTTCCAGGTCTACGAACCCGCCGTCTTCGACTACCTCCAGGGCGACGAGTGCGTCCTGGAGTCCCACGTGCTCGAGCGCCTCGCCGCCGACGGGCAACTGGCGGCGTACCGGCACGAGGGGTTCTGGCAGTGCATGGATACGCTGAGGGACCTGCGACTGCTGGAGTCGCTGTGGCAGAAGGGAAACGCCCCATGGAAGACGTGGCAGGCCGCATGAACGGAACGAACGACTTCTGGACGGACCGCCCGGTCCTGGTGACGGGAGCGACGGGCCTGGTGGGAAGCTGGCTGGTCCGCCGACTGCTGGGGGCCGGGGCGGACGTGGCCTGCCTGGTCCGCGACTGGGTCCCGCAGTCCGAACTCATCCGCGCCGGGCTGCTGGAGCGGGTCCGCATCGTCCGCGGGGACGTGCGGGACATGGCGCTGCTGGAGCGGACGCTGGGCGAGTACGAGATCGACACGGTGATCCACCTGGCGGCGCAGACGATCGTGGGCATCGCCAACCGCAACCCCGTCTCGACCTTCGAGTCCAACATCGCGGGCACGTGGGCGCTGCTGGAGGCGGCGAGACGAAGCCCGCGCGTCCGCGGAATCGTGCTCGCGTCGTCGGACAAGGCCTACGGGGACCAGGTCCACCTGCCCTACACCGAGGCCACCCCCCTCCAGGGCCGCCACCCCTACGACGTCTCCAAGTCGTGCGCGGACCTCATCGCCCAGGCCTACGCCCACACCTACGACCTGCCCGTGGTCGTCACCCGCTGCGGGAACTTCTACGGCGGGGGGGACCTGAACTGGAACCGCATCGTCCCCGGGACCATCCGCTCGGTCCTGCGGGGGCAGCGGCCCGTGATCCGCACGGACGGGGGGCACATCCGCGACTACTTCTACGTCGAGGACGGGGCGGCGGCGTACATGCTGCTGGCGGAGCGGCTGGCGGGGGACCCGTCGCTGCGGGGCGAGGCGTTCAACTTTTCGAACGAGCTGCAGGTCACGGTCCTGGAGCTCGTCGGGGAGATCCTCCAGGTGATGGCGTCGGACCTGGAGCCGGACATCCGGAACGAGGCGTCGAACGAAATACGACACCAGTACCTCAGTGCGGCCAAGGCCCGCGAGCGACTGGGCTGGGCCCCGCTCTTCGGGCTTCGCGAGGGCTTGGAACGGACAGTGGTATGGTATCAGGATCTGCTTTCAGCGACCTCGGCGTCGCCCCCGAGGGACTGTGCCGCGGTTGCGGACACGTCGGGCTGGAAAACGTAATTTCGCTCGGGCGCACCCCGCTGGCCAACGCCCTGCTGACGGAAGACCAGCTCGACGCCCCGGAGGACACCTACCCGCTGGACCTCGTATTCTGCCCGGAATGCTCGCTGGTGCAGATCGTCGAGACGGTCCCCCCGGAGCGGCTGTTCCGCCACTACCTGTACTTCAGCTCGTTCTCCGACACCATGGTGGAGCACTCGCGCGAGCTGGTGGGGCAGATGGTCGAGCGGCTGGGGCTGGACGATCGGCACCTGGCGATGGAGATCGCCAGCAACGATGGATACCTGCTGCAGTTCTACCGGCACAAGGGCGTGCGGACGCTGGGGATCGAACCCGCCCGGAACGTCGCCGCCGTCGCCCGCGAGCAGCGCGGGATCGAGACGGTGTGCGAGTTCTTCGGCCGCGAACTCGCCGCCCAGCTCGTCGCCCAGAACCGCCGCGCCGACGTGCTGCACTCGCACAACGTGCTGGCGCACGTGGCGGACCTGCACGGGGTGATGGGCGGGGCGAGCTTCGTCCTCAAGCCCACCGGGGTATGGGTCATCGAAACGCCCTACGTGCGGCGGCTGATCGAGAACGTGGAGTTCGACACGATCTACCACGAGCACCTGTGCTACTTCGCCCTCACGCCGCTGGAGCGGATGCTCCGCCTGCACGGGCTGGCGGCGTTCGACGTGCAGGAGGTGGCGATCCACGGGGGGTCGCTGCGGGTGTTCGTCGCCCCTGAGCAGAGCCCGTGGGTCCGCCTGCGGAACGACTCGGTCCCGCGGATGCTGGAGGAGGAGCGGCGGTGGGGCGTGGACCGCCCGGAGACGTACCGCGGGTTCAGCGACCACGTGCTGCAGCTCCGCCGCTCGCTGCTGGACCTGCTGCACGACCTGCGCCGCCAGGGCAAACGGATCGCGGTGTACGGGGCGTCGGCGAAGGGGGCGACGCTGCTGAACTACCTGGGCCTGGGCCCGCGCGACCTGGAGTACGTCGTGGACCGCAGCACGGTCAAGCAGACGCACTTCACCCCCGGGTCCCACCTGCGGGTCTGCGACCCGCACCGCCTGCTGGAGACCATGCCCGACTACGTCCTGCTGCTGACGTGGAACTTCGCCGACGAGATCCTCGCCCAGCAGGCCGAGTACCGCCGCCGCGGCGGGCGGTTCATCCTCCCCGTCCCGGAGGTACGCATCGTGTAGCGCGACGGGCTCAGTGCCCGGCAAAATCCGAAACTCGAAATGCGAAATCCGAAACAAACTCAAAAGCACGAAATCCAAAGGACCAAAACGCGGTCCATGTGTGCGTTGCGGCGAGGATGGGAAGCGGGGTTTTGGATTTCGGTCCTTTGAATTTCGGTAACCGTTCACGCCTTCGCAGACAGCCACGAAGGCGTGAAGAGAAGAAACAGCCCCGAAGAAAGGGATTTCGCAGATTATGAGATTGCGCAGATTACGGAGAAGGAGAACATCGCTCTTCTCTCTCTTCTGTGTAATCCTGAAATCTGTGTAATCCCCTTCTCTCCGGCTGTTTCTTCAGGCTCCTGTCGCCGCGTGCATAGGCGTGAACGGTTACGAGTTTCGAGTTTGTTTCGGGTTTCGGACCTCACCCTGCCCACTGCGTCACAGAAGATCAATGGACTTTCAGGAACTGAGCATCCAGGGCGCCTACCTGATCTCCCCGCCCCGCCACGGGGACGCGCGGGGGTTCCTCATGCGCGCGTTCTGCCGCGAGGCGTTCCGCAAGGGCGGGGTGGCGTTCGAGCCCGTGCAGGCCAACTTCTCCTACAGCCGCTCCGCCGGGACGCTCCGCGGCCTGCACTACCAGGCGCCCCCCCACGCCGAGGCCAAGCTCGTCTGCTGCTGCGCGGGGGCCGTCTTTGACGTCCTCGTGGACCTCCGCCCCCAGAGCCCCACCTTCGGGCGGTGGGCGGGGGTGCAACTGTCCGCCGACGCCCCGCAACTGCTGTACGTGCCCGAGCGCTGCGCGCACGGGTTCGAGACGCTGCGGGACGAATCGGCGGTGCATTACATGACCTCACACCCCTACAGCCCCGCGAGCGAGCGGGGCGTGCGGTGGGACGACCCGGCCCTGGCCATCACCTGGCCGCTCCCCCCCGCCGTCCTCTCGCCCAAGGACCGGAGTCACGACGACCTATGCCTGGACCGAAGCTGCTTCTGACGGGGATCGGGGGGTTCATCGGCTCGCACGTGGCGCGGTGCGCCCTCGACGCGGGCTGGGACGTGGCGGGGATCGTCCACCCGCAGGAGTCGCGGGGGCGGATCGAGGATCTCGCCCCGCGGCTCGCGTTCACCGAGGGCGACATCACCGACGCCGGGGCCGTCTCCCGCATCGTGAACGAGATCCGCCCCGACGCCTGCGTACACCTGGCGTGGTGCGTGCGCCCGGGCAACTGGCGGGCGGACCCGGAGAACGTGACGTTCGTCCCGGCGAGCCTGCACCTGCTGTCGGCCGCCGCCGACGCCGGCTGCCGCGCCTTCGTCGGGGCGGGCACGTGCGGGGAGTACGACCCCGACAGCGGGTTCCTCCGCGAGGACGGGCCCGAGAAGCCCGGGACCCTCTACGCCGCCTGCAAACTCGCCGTCCGCCACGTGGGGGCCCGCCTGGCGGCGGAGCGGGGCGTGCGGTTCGCCTGGGGGCGGGTCTTCTACGTCTACGGGCCGCGGGAGGACCCGCGGCGGGTCGTGCCCGCGGCCATCCTGGCGGCGATGCGGGGGGAGGACTTCCCCGCCTCGCACGGGCGGCAGGTGCGGGACTACCTCCACGTCGAGGACGTCGCCGCCGCCCTCTTCGCCCTCGCCTCCCGCCCCGCCGACGGGGTCTACAACGTCTGCTCGGGGGACCCGGTCACGATCCGCCGCCTGCTGGCGACGGCGGGGCGGCTGGCGGGCGGGGAGGAGCGGATCCGTTTCGGGCAGGTCCCGACGGCGAGTTGGGACCCGCCGTTCCTGTGCGGCGATAATCGCCGACTTTCGGCCTTGGGGTGGGAACCGCGACATACCATGGAGGAAGGGCTGGAACAGACCGTGCGCTGGTGGCGCCGGCAGGACGCCGGTGCGGCCCCGAGTGGGGAAGAATCGGCATGACGGGGCGGAGCGAAAGGAGCATCCGTTGAGCAGTTCGGGCAACAGGAATGGAACGACGGCGGTGATCGGCGGAGGCCTGGCGGGCCTGGCGGCGGCGCAGCGGCTGCGGGAGCGCGGCGCGCGGGCCGAGCTGTATGAGCGGAACGGCTCCCTGGGCGGGCACGCCGGGTCGCACGTGACGGACGGGTTCTCCTTCGATCAGGGCCCGCACGTGTCGTTCACGCGGAAGAAGGAGGTCCAGGACCTCTTCGCCGCCGCCGTCGGGCAGGAGTACCATACCCTCAGCGCCGGGGTCTACAACTACTGGCAGGGGCACCTGGTGTGGCACCCCCCGCTGTGCAACCTGCACGGGCTGCCGGTGGACGTCGTCCACGCGTGCGTGACGGACTTCGTCAAGGCGCAGTACGAGGACGACCGCCGCATCCGCAACTACGCCGACTGGTGCCTCAAGACGCACGGGGAGGCGTTCAGCCGCGAGTTCACCTTCCGCTACACCCGCAAGTACTGGACGACCGACGCGGAGAACCTCGACACCGACTGGGTCGCCCCGCGGATCTACGCCCCCAAGGTCGCCGAGGTCGTCCGCGGGGCGCTGGCCGCCCAGCAGAAGAACTTCCACTACATCGACCACATCCGCTACCCCAAGCGGGGCGGGTTCGCGTCGTACCTGCAGGCCTTCGCCCCCAGCGAGCACAACCACTGCAACCGCGAGGTGACGGCCATCGACCTGCGGCGGGGCGGCATTGAGTTCGCCGACGGGACCGACGCGGGGTTCGACCACCTGGTCTGCGCCATGCCCCTCGACCGGTTCATCGGGCTCCTCCGCGACGTGCCCCCGGAGGTGGCGGAGGCGGCGGGGGACCTGATGTGCACCTCGCTGACCGTGGTGAACCTCGGGATCGACCGCCCCGACGGGTTCCCGGAGACGGACTGGATGTACGTGTACGACGAGGACATCCCCTTCGCCCGGCTGAACTTCCCGCACCGCTTCGCCCCCGCCAACGCCCCCGAGGGCTGCGGGAGCATCCAGGTGGAGATCTACCACTCGCGGTGGAAACCGCGGTGGGTGTCCGACCCCGTCGGGGCCACCGTCGAGGGGCTGCGGAAGATGAACCTGCTGCACCCGTCGGACACGATCCTCGTCAGCGAGATCGAGGAGATCGATCACGCCAACGTGATGTTCGACCTCAACCGCATCCGCAACCTCGGGACCGTCCGCGAGTACCTCGACGAGCAGGGCGTGCCCTGCTGCGGGCGCTACGGATGCTGGGAGTACTACTGGACCGATGACAGCGTGCTCAGCGGCTTTGGGGCCGCCGAGGCCATCCTGGAGGCCCAGGCCGGCGCCCGCCGCGCCGACCGCACCGCAGTTCGAGCCATCGACTGCGAGGAGTGACGACGTACCGTGGTCTTCAACTCGATCGTCTTCTTCCTGACGCTGATCCCGTTCCTGGGGTTCTACTACACCCGGAGGAACAGGCGGTCCACCCTCACCAAGCTGGGCGTGCTGCTGTACAGCTACTTCTTCTACGGGATGTGGAACCCGGCGTTCCTGCTGCTGATCATCGGCTCGACGCTGGTGGACTACTTCGCCGCCCGGCTCATCGTGGTGCGGCCCGGGCACAGGAAGCTCTGGCTGCTGCTGTCGCTGACGACGAACCTGGGCCTGCTGGGGTTCTTCAAGTACTTCAACTTCTTCGCGCACTCCTTCGCGTGGATGGCCGCGACGTTCGGGTTCGAGATCTCCGCGGGGTTCCTCGACATCCTCCTGCCGGTGGGCATCTCGTTCTACACGTTCCAGACGCTGAGCTACACCATCGACGTCTACCGGGGGCAGCTCGACCCGCGGGAGTCGCTGCTGGACGTGGCGGTCTTCGTGGCCTTCTTCCCCCAGCTCGTCGCCGGCCCCATCGTCCGCGCCAGCGACTTCTTCCCGCAGCTCGAGACGGAAACCCCCATCCGCACCGACGCCGTCGCCGACGGGATCTTCCTCGTCCTGTGGGGCCTGTTCCTCAAGGTCGTCATCGCCGACAACGTCGCCTACCGCGCCGACGCGCTCTTCGACAACTGGCAGGCGAACGGGATCGCGGGGAGCTGGACCGCCGCCATGCTCTTCGGGGTCCAGATCTACTGCGACTTCGCGGGCTACTCGCTCATCGCGATCGGCCTGGCGAGGATGATGGGGTTCGAGATCCCCCAGAACTTCAACGCCCCCTACGCCGCCGCCGGGCTCAGCGACTTCTGGACGCGGTGGCACATCTCGCTGTCGAGCTGGCTGCGGGACTACCTGTACATCCCGCTGGGGGGCAACCGCAAGGGCAAGGGCCGCACCCACGTCAACCTCATGACCACCATGGTCCTGGGGGGGCTGTGGCACGGGGCGAGCGTGATGTTCGTGATCTGGGGCGCCATCCACGGGGGGGCGCTGATCGGGGAACGGCTCGTCCGGGGCCGCTTCCGCACGCCCGTCCAGTCCCCCGTCCTCCGCCGCACCTTCCTGTTCACCGGGATCGTGGTGACGTACCTGGTGGTGTCGGTGACGTGGATCCCCTTCCGCGCCCGCAGCATCGAGCAGTGCCTGGGCATGATGGGGAGCCTGTTCCAAGGTCCCGTGGGGTTCCGCATGGGCCTGGTGAGAGACCTGGCGGTGATCGCGGTGGTCTTCGGGGCGCACGTGTACTCGCGGCGGTACGACTTTTTGGGCCACGTCCGCCGCAGCGGGCGGATGCGCTTCGCCATGGCCACGTTCATCCTGGTGTCGCTGTACTTCCTCCGGGGGCAGGGGACCGAGTTCATCTACTTCCAATTCTGATACCGAAAGGAGGCCCGCATGAAGGCGCTCCTTCTGGCGGCCGTGACGGCGGTGACGATCATCGCCGCCGTCGAAATCACCTTCCGACAGACCGGGGGCGTGTCCAACGTGCCCCACGGCAGCACGCCCATCGAGTTCCAGTGGAAGCTCCGCCACGTGCAGCAAGAGAGGCTGACCTACTTCATCGGTGACAGCCGCGTGGAGTGGGGCTTCCCCGAGGACACCTTCAACGCCGAATGCGCCCGCCACGGGGCGTGCAACCTCCGCGGGGTCAGCGCCGCCGGGCCCGGGTCGTCCGCGGGGGCCATCCTGCGCTACGTCCTCGACAACCACCAGGGGCCCCCCGGAACGCTCGTGCTGAACTACAGCCCGTGCTCGTTCTACCGCTTCGTCGAGGACCCCGGGCCCGCCAAGGCCGACCTGAAGCTTCAGGACTACCTCGACGACCGCCTGACGACGACGCTGCAGGAGTACCTCTTCACCTACGGCCGCCGGCCGAGCGTGACGGCGAAGCACTTCCTCTCGGTCCTTCGCGAGGGGCCCGTGCAGGACGTGATCTTCTTCAACCGCGGGTACGTCAGCGGCGTCCGCCGCCTCGATGGCCGCTTCAACGACGGCACGCCGTTCGACATGCGAACGTACCAACTGCTGGCGTACCGCAAGATGTTCAGCTTCATGAGGAACGAGTCGCACCTCCACGCCAAACGGCGGGAGGAACTCGTGTCCCTCGTCGGCCGCGCCCGCGCCCAGGGCTGGCGGATCCTGCTCATCCGCATCCCCATCGGGGACACGCTGTACGCCATGGAGGCCGCCCTGCCCGAGGACGTGCACCTCGAGTACACCGCCCGCGTCCTCGACATCCCGCTCCTCGACTACCAGCACGACGTGCGGACGCAGCACCTCCAGACCCTCGACGACTCGCACCTGACGCCCCAGAGCGCCCAGGAGATGGCGAGAATCCTGGCGGAGGACCTCGCCCAGGTCCTCCCCGCCGACGACCTCGCCGCCGCCGTCGACGCCGTCAACGCCCGCCGCCAGTTCCACGCGGCCGACTCGTTCCAGGCCGCCGCCGGGCCCACAGAGCAGGAGAAAGCCCCGTGACCTCGGATCCCTCCCTCCCTCGCGACCTGCCGCTGGTGAGCGTGGGAATCCCCACGTACAACCGCGCCCCCGGCCTCCGCCGCGCCGCCGAGTCGGTCCTGCGGCAGGACTACCCCAACGTCGAGCTGGTCATCTCCGACAACGCATCGACCGACGGGACGCCCGCGGTGGGCGAGGCGCTGATGCGCGAGGACCCCCGCGTCCGCTACCTCCGCCAGCGCACCAACCTCGGGCCCATCCCCAACTTCCTCGCCGCCCGCCGCGCCGCCCGCGGATCGTTCTTCATGTGGCTCAGCGACGACGACTGGATCGACCCCTCCTACGTCCGCGAGTGCCTCGCCGTCCTGCAGTCCGACCCCCAGTGCGCCCTGGCGTGCGGACTGGCCCGCTACTACCGCGACGGACGGTACGCGACCGACGACCTCCGCATCGACCTGACCGCCCCCTCCGCCTGGCGAAGGGTGCTGCGGTGCTACTACGTGACCGTCCTGAACGGGCCCTTCTACGGGCTCATGCGCCGCGAGCACGTCCCGCGGGTCCCGCTCTACAAGGTCGTCGGGTGCGACTGGATCGCCGTTGCCTCCCTCTCGCACCTCGGGCGCGTCCGCACCCTGCCCTCCGTCCGCATCCACCGCCAACTCACCGGGATGTCGCGGTCGCACCGCACCAACGCCTCCGAGTGCCGCGTCCCCGGATTCCAGGCGTCCTTCCCGCACCTGAGCACCGCCGTCCAAGCCTGCCGCGACATCCTCCACGGGCCCGCCTACGCCTCGCGCGGGTTCGTCCAGCGGGCGCTGCTGGCGGGCGGGGCCTTCGCCGCCATCTACCTCGCCCGCACCCGACTCGCCAAGGACGCCTTCCGTGCCCGCCGCGCCCTGCACCAGGCCCTGTTCCCCCAACGCCGCGACCGCGCCCCCCAACCCCACGACGAACTGCCCCCCCACGCCTGCAGCGAGTGCTATGCCCCATGAGCCCACCCCTCCGCATCCTCTTTATCGCCGCCGATCCGCCGTGGCCCCTGGACTCCGGGGTCCACCTGCGGCAGTTCCACATGTTCGACGCGCTGACCGCCGTGGGGGAGGTCGACCTGCTCGTCGTGCCCCACGACCCCAGGCCCGTCCCCCCCGAGATCGCCTCTCGCTGCCGCTCCGCCGTCGTCCAGCCCCGCATGCCCGCACCCGCGTCCTCCCTGCGGAGGCGAGCGGCGGTGCTGTGGCGGGAACTGCGGGGCTACCCGCTCACCGAACCCCCCATCCCCGCCGACCGCCTCACCCCCGCCGCCGCCGCCCTGCTCCGCGGGGAGCACGACCTCGTGTGGATCGAACGCCTCACCCCCGCCCTGATGCTCCGCCATCCCGGGGGGCCGCACACCGTCCTGGACCTCGACGACGTGGAGCATCGCAAACTGCTGCGGTCGCGCGGGGCGCGCGGGCTCCACCCGCTCCGCCGCGCCCGCACCACCCTCACCGCCCGCGCCTGGCAGACGCACGAACGCGACGCCCTGACGCGGTTCGGCCGGGTGCTCGTGTGCAGCGAGGTCGACCGCGACTACCTCGCCGACGAGCACGTGACCGTTGCCCCCAACGGGGTGATCCTGCCCGAGCCCCCCGCGACCTTCTCGCCCGGGGTCCCCGGCCGCATGGTGTTCGTGGGCCTGATGAGCTACGCCCCCAACGACGATGCGATGCGGTACTTCATCCGCGCCATCCTCCCGCGCATCCGCGCCGAGGTCCCCCACGCTCACCTGCACATCGTGGGCCGATACGTCAAGCCCGACCTCCGCCGCCTTGTTGACGGGCAGACCGTCCGCCTGCTGGGGTACGTGGACGATCTGCCCGGGCTGCTGCGGGAGGCGGCGGTGTCGGTGGTGCCCCTGCGAATGGGCGGGGGAACGCGGGTGAAGATTCTCGTGTCGCTCGCGTCGGCGACCCCGGTCGTCTCGACCACGGTCGGAGCGGAGGGCCTGGACCTGCGGGACGGGCACGAACTCGCCCTGGCCGATTCGCCCGAGGCGTTTGCCCGGGCGTGCATCGATCTGCTGCAGGACCCGGGCCGCTGCGCCCGCCTCGCCGCCGCGGGCCAACGGGCCGTCCACCGGCAGTACGGCTGGAAGACGGTGCAGGACCGCGTCCGCGCGCTGGCGAGGGAGGTGGCGGCGGGGGGCGCGAGGCGCAGCGCGGGGGGCGGGGATGGCCGCCCCGGCCCGCCCCCGTTCACCGCCCCCGGAGGCGCCCCGCGCCGGCCGATGGAGAGGCTGGAGGTGGCACAGGAGGGCCCGGAGGGCCCCCGGGCGGGCAGGGGCCTGCCCGCCGCCGTTCAGGAGGACTGACGCATGATGGACTCCCAACACACGAATGATCGTCCGCAGTTGCTGTTCCTGCAGTGCGGGTCCTTCTCGAACTGCCCCGCCTCGCTCCGCCGCGCCTGGGCCGAACTCGACATTCCCGCGGACATTCACGAGCGGGACATCGAGTCCGCCCTGCTGGGCACGTGGGGCGCCAAGTTCCGCGCCCTGCCCCACGCCCTCGCCAACGGGGGGCCCGGCGTCCTGCGCCGGGGCACCGGAGCGTTCAAGGACGGCGTGAAGCGGTCGCCCTGGTACATCCACCGCATGGAGCGCGCCGTCGCCGCCATCGCCGCCGAGCAGCCCTACGACCTGGCGCTGGTCCTGGGCACGATGATCCCGGGGTACATGCTCGACTGCCCATACTTCGTCTTCACCGACATGCCCATCCTGGCCAACTACGCCTTCCCCGACGGGGCCGCCCGCGTCCGCTTCTGGGCCCACTGCCTCCCCTACGAACGCCGCAACCTCCGCTGCGCCGAACGCGTCTTCACCATGGGCCACTTCGCCCGCAACACCCTGTGCTCCCGCTACCTGCTGCCGGCGTCGCGGGCGATCGTCGTGGGGGCGGGATGCAACTCCCCCATCGTCCCCCCCGACCCCGACTGCCGCGCCGAGAGCCGCAACATCCTCTTCGTGGGCCTCGACTGGCGGCGAAAGGGCGGGCCCGAACTCCTGGAGGCCTTTCAGCGCGTCCGCCGCCGCGTCCCCAATGCGACGCTCACCATCGTGGGCTGCACCCCCGCCGTCTCCACCCCCGGCGTCCACGTCATCGGACGCGTGCCCCCCGAGCAGGTCTCGCACTTCTACGAAACCGCCGCCCTCTTCTGCATGCCCTCCCGCCGCGAACCGTTCGGCATTGTGTACCTCGAGGCCATGCAGGCCGGCCTGCCCGTCATCGCCTCCGACTGCGGGGCCACCAGCGACTTCGTCCACCAGGGCATCACGGGCTACCGCGTCCGCTGCGGCGATACGGAGGAACTCGCCCGCCGACTCGAGGAACTGCTGCTCGACCCCGCCAAGCGCCGCGACATGGGCCGCCGGGGCCGCGTGCTCGTCGAGACCGAGTTCACCTGGCAGCGCACGGGCGAGCGGGTCTGGGAGGCGATGGCCAGCGCGGGCAATGGGTGGGCGGCCCACGAGAGGAGAATCGCATGAACGACCGGCTCGAACTGTCTCAGACCGATCGGCCCGCGGAGCCCGACCCCCTCCCCCCCACCCGCCGGCCCGCCCTGTGCTTCCTGGCCCACAACGCCTACGGGGCGCTGACGGGCGAGGGCAAGCGCCACGTGGGGGGACTGGAGCGGCAACTGACGATGGTCGCCCGGCAGATGGCCGACCGGGGCTACCCCGTCACGCTCGTGTCGTGGGATGAAGGGCAGCCCGACGGGGCGGTGGTGGACGGGGTCCGCGTGCTGAAGCTCTGCCGACGGGAGGCGGGCATGCGGTTCGTACGGTTCCTCCACCCCAAGTGGACCAGCCTCTGCCGCGCCCTGGACGTCGCCAACGCCGACATCTACTACTACAGTTGCGGGGACATGGCGCTGGGGCAGATGGCCATGTGGTGCCGCGGCCACGGGCGCAAGAGCGTCTTCGCCGTCGTCAGCGAGCCCGACTGCGACCCCCGCCTCCCCTCCCTCCGCCCCCTGCGCGAGCGGGTGCTGTACCGCCACGGCATGCGGCTGGCGGACCGCGTCATCGTCCAGACCGTCCGCCAGCAGACGATGCTCTACGAGGGGTTCGGCAAGGAGTCGGTGGTGGTCCCGGTGATGTGCGAGGACCACTCGCGCAGCGTCCTCGCCGCCCCCCCCGACGATGGCACGCCCCGCGTGTTCTGGGTGGGGCGCATCAGCCCCGAGAAGCGGTTCGAGTGGTTCGTCGACCTCGCCCGCGCCTGCCCGCACTGCGAGTTCCACGCCGTCGGGGACACCAACAACCCCACCGCCTACGCCGAGCAGCACCTCCAGCGCGCCCGCGCCACGCCCAACCTCGTCCTGCACGGGCGGATCCCCTACGACCGCATGCCCGAGTACTACGCCCAGGCCTCCCTCGTCTGCTGCACCTCCGCCTACGAGGGCTTCCCGACCACGTTCCTCGAAGCCTGGTCGCACGGGGTCCCCGTCGTCACCACCTTCGACCCCGACCGGGTGGTGCAGCGGCTGAACCTGGGCCTGGTGGCCGACGACGTCCCCGCCCTCGCCGACGCCGTCCGCGACCTGCTCGCCGACCCCGCGATGTGGCGCAAGTGCGCCCGCGCCGCCCGCGCCTACTACGAACGCAACCATACGGTGGAAAAGGTGGTCCGCCGCCTCGAGGCCGTCTTCCAGGAACTGGTGGAATGATCGCGAAAGTGGAGTCATCCGGCCCGCACAGGCCGATCCGCGTCGCGCTGTTCAGCCGCTACCCCCAGAACCCCACGACCCCGCGGGGCGGGATCGAGTCGGTGACGGTGGCCCTCGCCCGCGCCCTGGTGCGCACGGGGGAGGCGGACGTGACGGTGCTGACGCTGGAATCCGCCCGCCGCCACGGATCCGCCGAACACGACGGGGGCGTGCGCATCCTGCGCCTGCCCGGGTCGCGCTGGCCCCAGTGGGCGGACGTGCACTTCGGGCCCGGTAGGGCGAGGCTGGTGCGGCAACTGCTCCGCCTGGGCCCCGACGTGGTGCACACCCATGAAACCCACGGGCTGCTGCTGGGCGACCTGCCCCTCCCGCACGTCTTCACGCTCCACGGGTTCGACACCGAGAATCTGCGGGCGGACGAGGCGAGCCTGCGGCGGGTGCGGGCGTGGCTGTGGGGCCGCGCCGAGCGAAGGGGCCTGCGGCAGCAGCGGCACGTGATCTCGATCACCCCCTACGTCCGCCGCAGGATCGAACCCCTCACGGATGCGACGATCTACGACGTCGACAACCCGGTGGACCCGTGCTTCTTCGACATCCCCCCCCAGCCCCTCCACGGGCGGGTGCTGTGCGTGGGGTGGCTCAACGAGCGAAAGAACAGCCTGGGGGCCATCGATGCCTTCTCCCGCGCGGCGAACAACGGGACGCCCGCGCGCCTCGTCTTCGCCGGAACCGCCAAGGACCCCGCCTTCGAGATCCGCGTCCGCTCCCGGATCCACGAGCGGGGGCTGCAGGACCGCGTCGAACTGCTCGGGCACGTCGGGCGCGAGGCGCTGATGGCGGAGTTCGCCCGGGCCAGCGTCCTGCTGCTGCCCTCGCGGCAGGAGAACGCCCCGATGGCCGTCTCCGAGGCCATGGCCGCCGGCGTGCCCGTCGTGGCCTCCAACCGGTGCGGCATGCCCTACATGATCGACGAGGACCGCACCGGGTTCCTCGTGGATCCCGACGATCCCGCCCAGATCGCCGACCGCCTTCACCGCCTGCTGGCAAACCCGGACCTGGCCCTGCGAATGGGCGCCGCCGCCCGCCAGGTGGCCCTCGAACGGTTCCACCCCGATCCCGTCGCCCGCAAGACCCTCGAGATCTACCGCGCCATCGCCGGAAGGGTGGACCGGTGACCCCAACGCGCCGCTCCGAGGCCCCTCGGGACACCAACGCCCGGCGCCGCCGCTGCGCCGCAGCCCCCAGAGGGCGGGGTACGGATGTTCACCGCCCACTTCGCCCCGAGCAGGCTCGATGACTCTCGGGCCGCGAGGTGCGAGCCGCGAGTGTGCGGGGCGGAGGGAGAACGGAGACGATGCGAAAGCAGGTGCATAGAGCGCTGGCGTTCACCGCCCTGGCGACGGTGTACGGCGGGGCGTGGCTGGCGGGGCTGATCGGCCGGTGCCGACGCGGCGGCCGCTGGACCCCGACCGGACGGATCGCCGTCGTCGGGACGTTCCACAACCCCAACTGGTACCTGTCGCACATCGCGCCCCTGACGCGCAGCGGCGCGCGGGAGGTGCTGCTGGTGGTCGACGCCCCCCAGGCCCCCCTGCCGAAGGTGCGGTTCATCGTCCCCCCGCCCTGGGCCGCCCGTCTGCTCGGCCGGGCGGGATCCAAGGCGGTCTGGCTGCTCCTCACGGGCGTTCGGGAGCGGCCGGATCTGTACATGGGCTACAGCCTGCTGCCCGGGGCGTGTACGGCGCTGCTGGCGGGGGCGGCGCACAACCGCCCGGCGTGCTACCAGGTGACGGGGGGCCCGGTGGAGATCCTGGGCGGGGGCTGCCACAAGGACGGGCCCCTGACCACGCCGCTGGGCGGGCCCTCCCCCGTTCTGGAGCGGATGGCGACGGCGGCGGCGAGGCAGTTCGATCTGGTCGTGGTGCGGGGGGCGACGGCGAGGCAGTTCCTGCGGGAGCGGGGCCTCAACGGGGCGTGCGCGGTCATCACCGGCAGCATCCGCCCTCCGGCGGCCCTCGCGTCCCCACCGCGCGACATCGACATGATCTACGTCGGGCGCCTGGAGGCCGTGAAGCAACCCTGGCAGTTCCTGGAGGTCGTGGCGGGCGTTCGGCCGCGGGTGTCCCGCCTCCGCGCGGTCGTCGTCGGGGACGGGCACCTGCTGCCCGACCTCCAACGCCGCGCCGCCGCCCTGGGCGTGGACGACTGCGTCGAGTTCCTCGGCCAGCGGAAGGACGTCGAGGCCCTCGTCGCCCGCGCCCGCCTGTTCCTCCTCACCAGCCGCTCCGAGGGCCTCTCCATCGCCATGGCCGAGGCCATGACCGCCGGAACCGTCCCGGTCGTTCCCGACGTGGGGGACCTGGGCGACCTGGTCGCCAGCGGCCGCACGGGCTACCTCGTCACCCCCAACGCCATCGGAGAGTACGTCGAGCGCGTGTGCGAGGTGCTGCTGGACGAGGGGAGGCGGGAGACCCTGTCGCAGGCGGCGGCGGAGGCGGCGGTGGCGCTGTGCAGCCTCGACCGCGTGGCGGACCGCTGGCGGACGCACTTGGACGCCGTGATCGTTCGCATGGCGGGACGGGATCCTGCACCCGCCGATGATGCGCGGGGATGAACGCGGATGAGGAGAGGGAAGAAATGCAGTTTGGTGATACTCGCGACGGGGGTCTCCTGACCTCGTTGTTCTACACATCTCGGCGTCCCAACGCCCCGACCGCGTGCGACGCCTCTAGCGCCTGCGACGCCTCCAGCGCGTGCGACGCCTCTAGCGCGTGCGTTGGGGGTCTCCTGACCCCCAACGTCCCGGAACGTGCAGTGCGCCTCCGCGACAGCGTTATGGCGGCGCTTCGGTCGCGGCGGCCCTTCGACAAGCTCAGGACCAAGCCGCCGCCGCGAAGGGGGCGCTCCAATGGCGCTAACGCGGAGGCGTCTCTCACCCCTCCCGGACGACGGGGGTCAGGAGACCCCCGTCGCAAGCGCTTGGGCGCTCCCCATTGCGTGCGCATAGGGCGGAGCGAAGCGGAGCCCCATGCGCGAGGAATACGGGGCAGATGCGTGATGGCCGCCGCCGCGATTCTCGTCCTGCTCGTGACCGCTACCGTGCGAGGCGAACCGCCTGCGCCCACCGTCATCGGGCGCGAGGCCCTGCTGCCGTACGACTCGCGGATGGACCACACGGCGATCGTGAACTTCGCCCCCGCCGACGGGGCACTCGCCGAGGTCAACCCCCCCCGCTTCCGCTGGTTCTACGTGCCCGACCCCGCACGCCTCACCCACGAGACCCGCGTGCTCTACCGCTTCCGCTTCCAGATCGCGGACAACCCCGACTTCCGCGACCCGCTCGTCGACGAGCTGACGGACATCAACTTCTACAACGCCCTCGCCCCCCTGCCCGAGGGCCGCACGTACTACTGGCGGATCGGATACCTGTGCCAGATGGCCTCGTGGGACGGGAAGACGGTGGCCGTGCCCCGCGAGGCCGAACCGGGCGAGTGGTCCCCCACCCGCCGCTTCACCGTCCCCGCGGGCACGCCCAGGTGGGACCGCTCCGTCCTGCGAAACCCGAACCTCGGGGGCCACCCCCGCCTGCTGTTCCGCGCGGAGCAGATCCCCCGCCTGCGCGCCATGCTCGCCGCCGACCCCAAGGCGATGGGGGTATACGACAAGAACGTGCTCAAGCCCGCCCAACGCATCGCCGCCTGGCCCGTGTGGAACGACTGGCCCCCGACCGACACGGGCGACGAGATCAAGGGCTACTACAACGCGGGGCGCGACCTGGCGCGAGCGGCGTTCGCGTACAAGGTCATGGGCCGCGCCGAATTCCGCAACGTGGTGGACATCCTCGCCACCATCGCCGCCTACCCCAAGGGCGGACGGTCCAGCCCCGAGGGCATGGGCGGGGACCGCGTGGAGGACAGCACGTCACTCACGGAGTTTCTGGCGCTGGGGTACGACTGGCTGTACGACGAGCTGACCGACGCGCAGCGGAAGGCGTTCGAGCAGTCGCTCCAGTGGCGCATCGAGGCGTGGATGCACGAGTTCCGCTGGGGCGGATCGTGGTACACGCACTTCGAGGGCGGGGGGTACTCCGGCCCGTCCGTCTCTCCCGTCTGCCTGCAGATGCGCGGGGGGGACCACGACTGGGAGGGGAGCATGGCCACCTTCCCCGCCGCCATCGCCCTGTACGACAAGAGCGACGCGGCCCGCGAATACTTCCACCTCCTTGCGAACTACCTGATCGGCGTGGGCGAGCGGGCGGCCCAGAGCGGGTGCCCGGACCAGGGGCTGTCGTACGGCTACTCGCACCTGAAGTGGCTGCTCTTCCAGACGTACTACCTGCACAGCGCCCTGCCCGAACTGCACATCGAGAAGAACCCCTTCTACCGCCACGCCGCCCACTTCTACGCCGCCTCCACCCCCCTCACCCTCCCCTCCGCCCCCTGGGGCCGCGGGGACGGGTACGGGTCCTTCTGGTCCCAGCGGGCCGAGATCCTCGGCCTCCTCGCCCGCCTGACGGGCGACGCGGACCTCTACGAGAGCTGGCTCGCCGCCGGGGGCGGCCGCTCGTACTGGTGGCGGCCGTGGGTGCACCTGGCGGCCCCGCTGCACTTCGAGGCGCCCCGCCCCGCGGACCCCGCCGGACACCCCCCCGGCGCCTCACCACAGAGCAACCAGAGGGAGGACGCAGGACGCTCGACTCCCTCTTTCCGGAGCCTCTGCGACCTCTGCGACGAGACCGGCGCCCGCACGGCCAACAGGCGCCGCCACCGCTTCGTCTTCCCCGACTCCGGCTGGGTCATGCTCCACACCCGCAACCCGACCGAGCCTCACGCCTTCCGGAACGGGGTGGGCGTGCTCTTCGTCTGCCGCCCCTCGCACCGGCAGAACACGTTCTTCGGGAATACCTCGTTCCAGTTCTACGCCTGGGGCGAGCAGCTCAACACCGGGGGCGGAGGGGCTGAGGACCCCCTGCCCTTCCACACGATGTCGCACAACACCGTCCTGATCGACGGGATCGGGCAGACGTACGGCGGGAGCGACCTGTTCTCCCGCCCCGTCCGCGGGGGGCTCATCGCGTTCCAGGAGGGCGAGGACTACGTCTACTGGGCCGCCGACGCCACCCACTGGTATCCCCACTCGCCCTTCCCCATCTCGTCGTGGAAGCTGGTGTTCGACCGCAACGTCTACGGCCGCCTCGCCCTGCCCCAGCTCCGCCGCTTCCGCCGCCACATGCTCTTCGTCCGCGACCGCTACCTGGTGATCCTCGACGACCTGCAGACGGACCCCGACCGCCCGGGGCTGTTCTCGTGGCTGTACCACATCCCCAACGATACCGAACTGCACGGGGACCCGCGGAAGGAGGCCCTGACGTGGAAGGCCGGGGACGTCAAGGTGCTCCTCCGCCACGTCGCACGCCCCGAGGCGCTGTACCTGGATAACCTGCGCGGGCTCGGCTGGTGCCGCAACCCCATCACCGGAGAGGACTACAGCACCAACAAGCACACCCGCCAGGAAGTCGTCGAGAACCCCGCCGCCGCCGCCATCATCCCCGCCCACAACCTCTGGTTCACCACCGCCGACCGCCACAGCCGATGGCACTTCCTGACGGTGATCTATCCCGTCGCCCCCGGGGAGCCCGACCCGACCATCACCCCGCTGGACGACTGGACGGTCCGCGTCGAGTCCCCGCTGGGAACGGACGTGATCAGCTTCGACCCGGAGTCCAAACACCCCGCGACGATTCGGGTGGACCTGCCCGCCTTCCAGGGCCCTCCGCGCTGGGAGCGGGCCAAGGAGGGCGACCGGTAGTGCAGACGTTCAACTGGTATGTCAACCGCCTTCGCCGCATGGGGCCGCGCGAGGTGGCGTGGCGGACGAAGCACACCGTGCGGGACGTGCTCGACCGCGCCCTGCTGCCCCTGCGCCAGAAACCCCGCCCGCTCCATGCCCTGGTGGACGCCCCGTCGATCGACGAGTGGGAACCAGGCTTTCGCGTGACGGACCTGAAGGTGGGAGCGTGGAACGGCTATGACGCCCCGCCGCTGGAGCGTGCCTGGCTCGCCCGCCTCCGCGACCGCGCCGACCGCCTCGCCGCCCACCGCCTCACCTTCTTCGACCTCCAAGACCACGACCTGGGCGACCCCATCGACTGGAACCGCGACCACGCCGCCGAAACCCCCGCCCCCATGAGCTTCGCCCCGTGGATCGACTACCGCGACACCCGCGTGACGGGCGACTGCAAGTACGTGTGGGAACCGTCGAGGCACCACCACCTCGTCGTCCTCGGCCGCGCCTACCGTGCCAGCAGCGACGTCCGCTACGCCGACGCCCTCGCCTCCCAACTCGCCTCGTGGATGGACCAGTGCCCCTACGGGATCGGCATGCAGTGGCGGAGCCCGCTGGAACTCGGGATCCGGCTGATCAACTGGGTGTGGGCGATGGACCTGATCCGCGAGTCCAACCGCGTGTCGGGCCCCCTGCTGGAGCGGGTGATCGACTGCGTGGACCGCCACGTGTGGGAGATCGCGCGGAAGTACTCGCGGGGCTCGTCGGCGAACAACCACTTGGTCGGGGAGGCGGCGGGGGTGTTCATCGCCACCAGCTACTTCCGCGACCTTTACCGAGCCCCCCGCCAACGACAGGTCAGCCGCGACCTCCTCTGCCATGCCATCGCCGCCCAGACGCACCCCGATGGCGTCAACCGCGAGCTGTCCTCGGGCTACCACCTGTTCGCGCTGCAGTTCTTCCTGCTGAGCGGGCTCGTGGGGCGATGGACCGCCAACGACTTCCCCTCCGAGTACTGGGCCCACGTGGCCAAGATGTTCGAGTTCGTCACCGCCCTGCACGAGGGGGGCGGCACGGCGGCGATGCTCGGCGACGGCGACGACGGGTACGTGCTGGACCTGGGCGAGAATCCACGCTCCGGGTGGGAGTGGATGAGCGCGGCGGCCGGGCTGTTCGATCGTCCCGACTTCGCTCCCCCGCATCCCTGTTGCACCGAACCCGCCCGCTGGCTGCTTCGTCGCACGCCCCTGCCCGACGCGCCCCCCGTCCCGCTCCGCCCCGAGGGCCTCCCGCTGCACTCCCGCGCATTCCCCGACGCGGGGTACTACCTGCTGCAGGCGGGAACCGAGGGCGAGGGCATCAGCGTGCTGTTCGACTGCGGACCCCTGGGCCTGCCCCCCCTCGCCGGCCACGGCCATGCCGACGCCCTCGCCTTCACCCTCCGCGCGTTCGGGTGCGACGTCCTCGTGGACCCGGGGACCTACGACTACTTCACCTTCCCCGACTGGCGGGCGTACTTCCGCAGCACCCCCGCGCACAACACCGCCGCCATCGACGGGCAGGACCAGTCGCTCCCGCTGGGCCTCTTCCTCTGGGGCCACCACGCCACCGCCCGCTGCCACACCTGGGCCCCGGGCGACCACGGCGGGGTGGTGGCCGGGGAGCACGACGGATACGTCCGACTCCCCGACCCCCTCGTGCACCGCCGGCAGATCGAACTCGACGGGCGCCGTCGCACCGTCACCATCCGCGACGAGTTCCTCGCCAACGGCCCCCATGAGGTGGACCTGTACTTCCACTTCGCCGAGCGCTGCCGCCTCACCGCCGCCGAGCCCGGCTGCTTCGAGGTGAGGTTTCCGCGGGGCGTGGCGGTGGTGACGCTGGACCCGCACCTCGTCCCGCACGTCCACACCGCCTCCCGTACCCCCTACGCCGGGTGGATCTCGCGGGGCTACCACCGGATGGAACCGGGGACGACGCTGCGGGGGCACGGGGCGATCCCGGGGGCGGTGACCCTGACCACCCATATCCGCCTGGCCCGCGCGGACGCGCCGGCCCGCCCGCCCAACGACAAGACCACCCCCTGAGCCCACATCCGTCCACCGCGCAGCCAAGCGGGCGCAGTCGGGGGGGCCTGACCCCGCGCTGCGGGCCTGCCTTGTGGGTCTCCCGACCCACAGGACTTGTGCCCTGCGGTGCAGGTCTTCTGACCCACAAGGCTTGAGCGCGCGCGTTGGGGTCTCCTGACCCACAGGGCTTGAGCGCGTGCGTTGGGGGTCTCCTGACCCCCAACGTCCGGGAACGACCGAAATGCCTCCGCGACAGTGTTATGGCGGCGCTTCGGTCGCGGCGGCCGCCGCCGCGATGGGGGCGCTCCAACGACGCTGACGCGGAGGCCTCCCTCACCCCTCCCGGACGACGGGGGTCAGGAGACCCC
>JAWLCQ010000031.1:0-38788 GCA_041687095.1 Phycisphaerae bacterium
ACGGCGTGCTCCTCCACGCCGAGGACACCGGGGGCTCCTGCGCGCGGACGATGTACCTCGACATCGCCACCGGCCGCACGTGGCTGCATACGGGGGGAGCGGAGCAGGAGCTTTAGGCCCACCCCTCACGGGGCGATTCTGGACGCGGGGCGCACCGGGCGGGGGGGCAGATCGGGATGGTCCTGGGGGATGCGGGCGATGACGTCGGTGCGGCCGGGGGCAGAGTTGATCTCGACGTCGCCCCCCAGCGCCTTGGCCCGCTCGCGCATCGACGAGAGGCCCAGGCCGCAGCTCCCGCAGGCGGTGGGGTCGAACCCCACCCCGTTGTCCGCCACGATCACCTGAGCAAAGGCCTTGAAGGCGGAGAACCGCAGGGTGATCCGCGACGCCCGGGCGTGGCGAAGGGCATTGCTCAGCGCCTCCTGCGCGATCCTGTACAACGCCGTCTCGATCTCCAGCCCCAGGCGCACCCCTTCCGGGAGGTCCTGCACCTTCGCCGTCACGACGGTGCGGTCCCCGCACGAGAGCGCCAACTGCCGCAGCGCCGCCGGCAGGCCCAGCGCCTCCAGCGTCGGGGGGTACAGCCCGTGCGTGATCCGCCGGATCGATCCGATCATGTCGTCGCACATCCGCAGCACGTTCTGGAGCCCCTCCGAGGCGGCGGCCTCGGGACAGGCCTTCAGCGCCGCCTGCAGTCCGAGGCGGACGGCGAGGGCCTGTTGGCCGATGGCGTCGTGCAGCTCCCGCGCGATCCGCCGCCGCTCCTCCTCGCGGGCGGTGACGAGGCGGCCCTGCATGGCCTGCTGATCGCGCTCGGCGAGGACGCGGCCGGTGATGTCGCGGTCGACGCCCACGATGTAACAGTCCCGGCCGACGGTGATGTGGGCGGCGACGTACTCGAAGCAGTTCTCCCGCCCGTCGGGGCGCAGCCACTGCGCGACCCCGCTCACGACGTTCTCCCCCCGAACGCGGCGCTCGACGTAGGGGCGGATGTGGGGCACCGCACCCACGAAGGGGCCAATATCCCCTGCCGCCTCCAGTTCCTCCCTCGATCGCCCGGCCATCTCCACGTAGCGGTCGTTGCACATTACCAGCGTCCGCTTGCCGTCGGGATGCATGCGGCAGACGTTGATCCCGTCGAAGGAGTTCGACAGCACGTGGGCGAACAGCGCCGCGTCCCGCCGCCAGGGCCCCGACCCGAACCGCATCGACGCCACGTCGATGTCGATGCCCAGCCCGTAGGGCGTTCCGTCGATCTCGATGGGGACGGCGTTCCAGACGTAGAAGTTCTCCCGCCCGTCGGGGCGGGCCCAGGAGGCGATGCCCCCGGCGGGCAGGCCCAGGGAGAACCGCGCGGCGACGTCCGAGACCATCTCGTGGGGGGTGGTCAGCGCGTCGAGGTTCTCGGCGGCGAAGAGTTCCTCTCGCGAGCGCCCGGACATCTCGACGTAGCGGTCGTTGCACTCGACCAGCCGTCGGCCGCTGGGAGGGCAGTGGGCCCAGAGGCTGACGGCGTTGGGGCAGTCGCGGAAGACCGTGTCGAGCCACTCGCGGGACTGGCGGAGGCAGTTGTTCTTCTCCCGGCTCACCCACTGGGTGCGCAGGACGGCGAGGACGGAGGCGGGGCGGCCTTTGGCGTGCGGCAGGGGCAGGAGGGACACGTCCAGCCAGAGCTTTCCGGCGGGGGTGGGGGCGAGGTACTCGTCCCGCACGGGCTTGCGCGTCCGCAGGACCTCGCGGTAGCGGGCGAGGCGGGAGGCGGCGCGATCGGGGGGCAGCAGGTCGCCCAGGGAGCGCCCCACCAGCCCCCGCGCCCCGATCCCCAGCCTTCGCTTCAGGTCCGACCCGCGCACGGAGAGGATCACGCCCTCCCCGTCGCAGACCGCGAGGATGGGGGCCCCGAGGGCGGGGAGGGCGGCGTCGAGGAGCAGGCCGGGATCGAACTCGGGGGGCGCGGCCGCCGGCGCGAGAGGGGAGCGTGTGGTCGTCCGCGCCTGTGCCGCCCTCGGTGCCTTGCTCATGCTTGCTCCCGTTCTCCCGACTGGCCGTAGCGGCTATTGTACGCGCCCGAGTGACAAGGGCAATGGACCGCCCGGAGTTGAAATCTCCCAAATGGGAATTGCGGATGGCGTCAATATGCTGATAATCGGGCGACTCATCGGCGGGGAGGGGATTTGTGGACCCATGGAAAGGCAGACCTTGACCCAGAACCCGCAGGACAAGCAGCGGAAGAACGCAGGGGCGCACACGCCCGCGGACGCTGCGCCCCCGGACTCGTCCCGCCCCGCCCCCTACGACAGTTCCGGATTCCTGCAGGCCGTGCTGGACTCCCTGCCGGCGCACCTGGCGGTTCTGGACGCCCACGGGAAGATCGTGGCGGTGAACACTGCGTGGGTGAACTACGCCCGCAGCAGCGGCCTGCCGGACGTGACGGGCGTCTGCGAAGGCGCCGACTACCTCGCCGTCTGCCGCCGCGCCGCCGACTTGGCGGATCCGTTGGCCCGCGAGGCGCTGGAGGGCATCGAGGCGGTGCTCCACGGGCGGATGCAGCAGTTCACGCTGGAGTACCCCTGCCACTCCCCCACCGAGCGCCACTGGTATCTCATGCAGGTCTCCCGCCCCGCCCCGGGGCTGGCGGGGGCGGTGGTCACGCATCTGGACGTCACCGAGCGCACACTCGCACGCAAGGAGGTCGAGCGGGCGCGCGAGGCGTTGGAGATGCGGGTCTCCGAGCGCACGGCCGAGCTGCACCAACGCGCCAACCAGCTCGCCCGCCTGGCGAGCGAGCTGACGCTCACCGAGCAGCGGGAGCGGCGGCGGCTGGCGCGGCTGCTGCACGACCACCTCCAGCAGTTGCTGGTGAGCGCGAAGTTCAGTTTGGAGGTGCTCTCGCACCGGGTGACGGAGGAGCGGCATCGGGGGTCGATCCGGCGGGTGAGCGAGATGCTCGACGAGTCGATCGAGGCGTCGCGATCGCTGACGATCGAGCTGTCGCCCCCGGTCCTGCACGACATCGGCCTGGTGGCGGGGCTGGAGTGGCTGGCGCGGCGGTTGCGGGACACGCAGGGGCTGCAGGTGGACCTGGACCTGACGGCGCCGGCGGTACAGGAGCGTGAGGACGTGCGGATCCTGCTGTTCCAGGCGGTCCGCGAGCTGCTGCACAACGTGGTGCAGCACGCGGGCGTGGGGCGGGCGCGGGTGCGGATGGCCCCCGAGGGCCAGGACCGCGTTCGGATCGTCGTTCACGACGAGGGCGTGGGGTTCGACCCGTCGGCGGTGCGGGGGGAGGCCCGCGACGTGCCCGGGGGGTTGGGGCTGTTCAGCATCCACGAACGGCTGGCGCTGCTGGGGGGACGGATGGAGATCAGCAGCGCCCTGCACCAGGGGTCCACGATCGTGCTGGTCGCCCCGCTGCACCCGCAGGAGTCCGTCCCCCCCGCCGCGCGGATCGTCGCCGGGGCACGGGCTTGGCCCAAGGCGGCCGCCCCGCCGGGTGCGGATGCGGGGGACAGGGCGCAGCGGACGCGGGTGCTGCTGGTGGACGACCACGTCGTCATGCGCCAGGGGCTGTCGCTGCTGCTGGGGGAGCAGCCGGACCTGGAGGTCGTCGGGGAGGCGTCGGACGGAGTGGCGGGGGTGGAGATGGCCCGCGAACTGCGCCCGGACGTCATCCTCATGGACATGAGCCTCCCGCACATGAACGGGGAGGAGGCGACGCGGCTGATCCACGCCGAGCTGCCGGACATCTGCGTCATTGGGCTGTCAATGTTCGAGGAGGCCGACCGCGCCGCGGCCATGCGGGCAGCGGGGGCGGCGGCGTACGTGACCAAGAGCGGCGCCCCGGAGGTGCTGCTGGCGACGATCCGCTCCCTTCGCGACCAGCGCCCGCCGGATTCGGAGTAGGACGGGGGGCGGTGCGGGGGCAGTGCGGGGTTTGAAGAAGACGCTTGGCATCCAAACCTCCCCACCGACCCCGCGTCGGTGGTAGACGGCTATCGACTACATCGCACGCCCCTGCGGATCTCTCTCTCCTTCTTTTTTTCCCCGCCGACCCCGCGTCGGTGGTTCAAACGGCTCTCGACTACGGCGGGGGCGCGCAGGGCCCGCGGTTCGTCCGCGCCGGTTGGCGGTCGCGTAGTAGGGAAGCCAGCTTACCACCGACACGGGGTCGGTGGGGAGCAGGAGAAAGACGGGGAGCGAAAGGGGCCGCCGCAGTAGTCAAGAGCCGCTTACCACCGGCACGGGGCCGGTGGGGAGAAGAAGAGGTAAACGCCGCAGTCAACACGGGGCCGATGGGCAGAGGGAGCCCCCAACGCGCGTGGGGTTCGACAGGTCCCTTTTCTTCATGCCTTCGCTGCCGTTTGCGAAGACGTGAACGGTTACCGAGAATCGACATTGGGAGCTGGCGCAGCCCGCACTGTGTTCCAGCCTTTCTCTGCGATCTTTGCGGCCTTTGCGGTGCAAGAGGTCGGGCATCGGCCGCTACGCCGGTTCCTGCGCTCCGGCAGGCTCCATCTCCACCTTCCCCTGGCGGCGGAGGCGGTTGGCGAGGAGGCGGCAGAGCAGGGCCCAGCCCACCCCCGCCGTCCAGCCCGCCAGCACGTCGCTGGGCCAGTGCACCCCCAGGTACACGCGGCTGATGCCCACCAGCACGGTCGTCCCCAGCGCCAGGCCCAGCACGTACACCTTCAGCGTCCGCCGCGAGAGCGTGGGCATGACCAGCACGCCCAGCGTCACGTACACCACCGCCGCCATCATCGAGTGCCCGCTCGGGAAGCTCGACGTGTAGACGATGGACCCGTGGGGCACCAGGTCCGGGCGAGGCCGGTCGAACCCCTCCTTCAGCAGCAGGCTCATGGCGATCCCGCTCACGACGCTCGCCAGCACCAGCAGGGCGGTGTGGGGGCGGCGGTCCAGGAACAGGAACCCCGCCACCGCCAACGTCAGGAGAATGAGCACCGCCACCCCGCCCAGGGCGGTCATGTCGCGCATCGCCTCCTCCAGCCACAACGGCCCGATCGGGTCGGCGGGGTCGGAGGGATTCCGCATCGCCAGCAGGATCGCGCGGTCGTAGGCGTCGGTGTCGCCCTCGATGACCTCGTCGGCGACTTCGACGAACAGCCAGGCCGCACACACCACCAGGCCCAGCACCAGCAGCGTGGCGAGTTCGTGCCCCGTGACCCAATTGACGAACGCTTTCACGAATCGGCGGATAGGTTCCATGGCATCCCATCATAGTGTTCCGCGGCGCGCCTACAATTCCCCGGACTCGCGATCCCTGTTCCGTTGGAAGGCCGGTGCGGCCGCGGCTTGCCGCCGCCCCCCGGGCTCGGAACACCAGACCCTTGGACGGAGCACCGATGAGCGACACGGCGCGTGCGGCGTATGGACGGCTGAAACAGTGGGCGGAGGAGGAACTCCGCCAGCGGGACGATGCGTCGAAGGTCCGCATTCACGTGGGCTCGGCGACGTGCGAGAACGCCAGCGGCGCCCCGGGGATCCGGGCGGAGTTCCACAAGCACATCGAGGCGTCCGACCGCCCCGACATCGTCCTCCGCCGCGCCGGGTGCAGCGGGCGCTGCTCGCGAGAGCCCATCGTGACGGTCATCCGTCCGGGGGAGGCCCCGGTGACGTACCACGGGGTGACCGTGGAGCAGGTGCACACCATCTTCACCCAGCACGTCCTCAAGGGCCGCCCCCCCCAGCCGCCCCTCGTGGACGTCGCCCCCCCCACCCGCTACGAGTTCTTCCTCTGCCGCGCCGAACGCTGCGCCCCCAAGCTCGAAACCAACATGGAGGAACTCTTCCGCCGCAAGCTCCGCGACTCCGACATCCCCCCCGAGCAGGCGCGGGTGGTGGCGGCGAACTGCTTCGGCCTGTGCACGCCCGAGGCCATGGGCGCCGCCGTCCACGTCCTCGTCCGCCCCGACCGCGTGGTCTACCGCGTCGCCACCGAGGCCGACGTGCAGGAGATCCTCGACACGCACGTCCGCCGCGGGCAGATCGTCGAGCGCCTTCGCACGCACGAGCCCCCGCTCAGCCAGCGGTTCTTCCAGATGTACGGGGAGGGCGCGTTCTTCCACCGCCAGTCCCGCATCGCCCTGCGGAACAGCGGGGTCATCGACCCCGAGAGCCTCGTCGAGTACGTCCACTACGACGGGTTCGAGTCGCTCGCGAAGGTGCTCGAGCGGGACGATCCCGAGTGGGTCATCCGCCAGGTGACGGAGAGCAAGCTCCGCGGGCGCGGGGGCGGGGGGTATCCCACGGGCGTGAAGTGGGCCAACGGCCGCGCCACGCCCAGCGAGGAGAAGTTCATCATCTGCAACGCCGACGAGGGCGACCCCGGGGCGTTCATGGACCGCTCCATGCTCGAGGGCGACCCGTTCAGCGTGATCGAGGGGATGATGATCGGAGCGTACGCCATCGGGGCGAACCGCGGGTTCTTCTACGTCCGCGCGGAGTACCCCCTGGCGATCGAGCGGATCCAGACGGCCCTGGCGGCGATGCGCGAGCACGGGCTGCTGGGGGGCAGCGTGCTCGACAGCGGCTGGGCGTTCGATTGCGAGATCCGCCTGGGGGCGGGGGCGTTCGTGTGCGGGGAGGAGACGGCCCTGATCAACTCCATCGAGGGCCGCCGCGGGCAACCCAACATCCGCCCCCCCTACCCCACCACCAAGGGCCTCTGGGGCCGCCCCACCGTCATCAACAACGTCGAGACGTTCGCGAACGTCCCGGCCGTGCTGGAGTACGGCCCGGAGTGGTTCGCCCGCGTGGGGACGGAGCGGTCGGGCGGGACGAAGGTCTTCGCCCTCGCCGGGAAGGTCAAGCACACCGGGCTCGTCGAGGTCCCCATGGGCACGACGCTCCGCGAGGTCATCTTCGACATCGGCGGGGGCGTGCCGGGCGGCAAGCAGCTCAAGGCCGTCCAGACCGGGGGCCCCGCGGGCGGGTGCATCCCGGCGGAGTTCCTCGACACGCCCGTCGATTTCGACACGCTCATGGCCGTCGGGTCCATCATGGGCTCGGGCGGGATGATCGTGATGGACGAGACGGACTGCATGGTGGACATCGCGAAGTTCTTCGTGGCGTTCTCGCAGGACGAGTCGTGCGGGAAGTGCACGCCCTGCCGCGAGGGCACGATGCGCATGCTGGAGATCCTCGAGCGCATCGCCGCCGGGCAGGGGGCGATGGAGGACCTCGACCGCCTGGAACGCCTCGCGAGGCTCATCCACAAGTCGTCGTTGTGCGGCCTGGGCCGGGCCGCCCCCAACCCCGTCCTCAGCACGCTCCGCTACTTCCGCCGGGACTATGAGGTCCACGTCCTCGAACACCGCTGCCCCACGGGCCGCTGCGCCATCCGGGCCCCGGGCCCCCCGCAGGAGGCGCCCGCGCAGGCGAGCGATTGGAAACCCACGATATGACCCTTGCACCGCCACGACAACTCGATCGCGATGAGATGCGCACGCTGGCCGACGCCATCGGCGAAGGCCCGCTCACCGTCTCCACCTGCCACCATCTGCGCCTCGCGCAGGCGAGGGCGTGGACGATCGGCTCACCCCGGGCGTTCACCGCCGCCGTCGTGCAGTGGCACGGGCTGCCCGGGGAGCCCGAGGCGTACGGGGACCCGCAGGCGATCTGGGACATCCTCCAGAACGTCCGCGCCTGGGAGCGGGTGAACGTGCCCTCCGACGTCGCCCCCGTCCTCACGGACATCGTCGCCGCCGAAACGCACCACCCCGTCACCGTGCAGGCCGAGTTGCACCACGAGTTGCGGCGGTGCGTGGCGGCGTACTCGCACCCCAACGTCCGCCGCCTGCTGCCCGGGGACCTCGCCCAGGTCCACCACTCCGCGGGGCGGCTGAGCCCCGACGGCGTGCGCGAACTCGCGGCGGCCGTGCTGCAGGGCATTTTGGCGGCGGCGATCGTCGATGGGCAGATCGTCTCCATCGCCCACACCAGCGCCCGCAGCGGGGGGTTCGCCAGCGTGGGGGTCGAGACGGCCGAGGCCTTCCGCCGCCGCGGGTTCGCCACCGCCGCCGCGTCCCTCGTCGTCCAGGCGATCCGCGAGCGCGGGGAGGTGCCCGTCTGGGCCACCCGCGAGACCAACACGCCCTCCCTCCGCATCGCTGCCCGGCTGGGGTTCACCCCCTGCGGGCGCAAGACCTTCGTCGTCCGCACGGCAGCGTCCGCGGAGGCGGCGGCGTGAGGGGCCCGAAGGGCCAGCCACCAAAGGAACCGCACCGATGACCGAACCGAAGACCGTGAATGCCACCATCGACGGGACCCCTCTGCGCGTGCCCGAGGGCACGACGATCATGGAGGCCGCCGAGCAACTGGGCGTGCGGATCCCCCGGCTGTGCTACTACCCGGACCTGTCCCTGCAGGGCTCCTGCCGCGTCTGCATCGTCGAGGTGGCGGGGGTGGACTTCTACATGGCGTCGTGCTCGGTGGCGGTGTGGGAGGGGATGGAGGTCCGCACGAACTCGCCCGACATTCGCCAGGCGAGGCGGGACATCGTCGAGCTGCTCCTGGACAACCACCCCCGCGACTGCCAGACCTGCGAGCGCGACGGGCACTGCGAGCTGCAGAACCTCGCCTACACCCTGGGCGTCCGCGAACGCCTCTTCGCGGGCAAGCGCAAGCGCCCCCCCCTCGACGCCACCTCCCGCTCCGTCATCCGCGACAGCGAGAAGTGCATCCTGTGCGGCCGCTGCGTCCGCGTGTGCGCCGAGGTGCAAGGCGTCTACAACCTCCAGCAGCAGGGGCGAGGGTTCAACACCATCGTCACCCCCGCGCACGTGTCGAACATGGACGACTCGGTCTGCATCCAGTGCGGGCAGTGCATCAACGTCTGCCCGGTGGCGGTCTTCCTCGAGCAGAAGCACGCGGAGACCGTCTTCTCCATGCTCGCCGACCCCACCAAGCACGTGGTGGTGCAGACGGCCCCGAGCATCCGGGCGGCGATGGGGGAGAGTTTCGGGATGGCCCCCGGGACGCCGGTGACGGGGAAGATGGTGGCGGCGCTGCGGAGGCTGGGGTTCGACAAGGTGTTCAATACCGACCTGGGCGCGGACCTCACGATCGTGGAGGAGTCCAACGAGCTGATCGAGCGGCTGGAGGGCAAGGGCCCCCTGCCGATGTTCACCTCCTGCTCGCCCGGGTGGATCAACTACATGGAGAAGTTCTACCCCGAGCTGATCCCCAACGCCTCGAGCTGCCGCTCGCCCATGATGATGGTCTCGGTGCTGATGAAGACCTACTACGCGGAGAAGATGGGGCTCGACCCGCACGACATCTACACCGTCGCCATCATGCCCTGCGTCGCCAAGAAGTACGAGATCCGGCGGCCCGAGCACTTCCTGGACGAGGACACCCCCTACACCGACGCCGTCCTCACCACCCGCGAACTGGTGTGGATGATCGAGAGCTACGGCATCGACTTCGTGAACCTGCCCGACGAGGAGTTCGACGGGCCGCTGGGCGAGTCCACGGGGGCGGGGGACATCTTCGGGATCACCGGGGGCGTGATGGAGGCCACCCTCCGCACCGCCGCCATGCGCCTCACCGGCCAACCGGCCGAGAGGATCGACTTCGAGGAGGTCCGCCGCGTCCGCGGGGTGCGGGAGACGGAGGTCTCGCTCGATGGCCGCGTCCTCCGCGTCGCCGTCGCCGACGGCCTCCAGAACGCCAAGCGGGTGCTCGAAATGGTCGCCTCGGGCGAGCGGGAGTACCACGTGGTGGAGGTAATGGCGTGCCCGGGCGGGTGCAGCGGAGGCGGGGGGCAGCCGTACCCGCCCCCGACGTACTACGCCCTGGACCCGCGGCTGCTGGAGGCGCGGGGGCGGGCGCTCTACCAGATCGACGCCGCCAAGCCCCTCCGCCGCTCGCACGAGAACCCCGCGGTGCTGCGGCTGTACGACGAGTTCTTCGGGACGGTCGGGAGCGACAAGGCGCACCAGCTCCTGCACACCCACTACCGCCCGCAGTTGCCGCGCGGCATCCGGAGTTTCCAATGAGCACGACGAAGAAACCCAAAAGCCCCACGGACAACTGGCCCGAGATCCGCCGGCGCAGCGAAGCCCTCCTGCCCGCCGACGTCGTCGCGTACATCCGCGAGGTCCACAAGACGGACCCCCACCCGCGGTCGCAGCTCATCAGCGTGCTCCACCGCGTGCAGGGGCACTACGGCTACCTGGCGGCGGACCACCTCGACGCGGTGGCGCAGCTCATGGGGATCCCGGCGGCGAAGGTGTCGGGCGTGGCGACCTTCTACCACTTCTTCCGCCTCATCCCGCGCGGCAAGTACATGATCAGCGTGTGCATGGGGACGGCGTGCTACGTCAAAGGCGCCGAGCAGATCGTCGACCGCCTGCGCTCCGAACTCGGGATCGACTACGGGCAGACGACGGAGGACGGGCTGTTCACGCTCCAGGTCTCCCGCTGCGTGGGCACGTGCGGCCTGGCCCCGGTGGTGATGATCAACGACCGCGTCCACGCCAAGGTCACCCCCCAGCAGATCCCCGGGCTGCTGGAGCAGTACCGCAACGAGGCGGGGGCAGGGTAGGCCGTGCCTTCTCGCCAAGCCCCGCCGGGGGCACTGGGGCTGCGATCACACTGGCTGGAGGTCTTCGGCGGAAATCGTCTTCTCGGCAGGGCACATGACCGATGCATACGCCTTCCGGCGGCTCACGGACGGGCGGCCCTCTTCGTAGGCCGCCAGCAACACCACTGCCACCGAGATGCTCTTGACGGACTGGACGTCGGCTTCAGAGGAGACGGCCAGTCCCTGGAGTCCAAAGCGGCGTATGATCGCCTGAACGTCCTTGATCTTGAATCCGATCGGGCGCTGGTCAACAGCGGACCGATAGATGGTCAGCAGTTCGTCGACCCGATCGGCCACGACGGCTTCGTCGGCCATCTTGTAGATGATGCAGTCTCCGACGGGGTTATACCAAGGCTCCGGAGTGAACTCCGGCTCACCTTCCATCAGGTCTTGGAGGAAGTGCTTTTCCATATCAGGGCTCCATAGCGATTCTGCCAGTCCACCGGGCTGCAGGGATCATCCGGCGACGCCCTCTCCGCCTGGAAATCAAAAACCCACAGCCTCGGGTTCATGTACACGGCCAGAACATGCTCCGGAGGGAATGGGACCTCTATACTCTCGTTGCGGATACACCATCGCTCGGGGCGGCCCGTGAAGCACCACCCTCCCTTGTTGAACTCCCGGATGTCGCGGAAGATGCGATCCACATTCTCCAGAACGAACTTCACGGCGCGGAGGTTCTCAAAGTCCACCGGCGACGTCTTGTACAGCTTCGACGCCCACCAGAAGGGGATCGTGGCTTCGACCTTGGACCCTTCAGGGTCCTCCGGGTTCACTGTCCACAGCGTCGGGTCTTTCGCCACAGTACCTCCTCACGCCATTCTAGCAGACGGCAAGCTCCCGAAGAATACCTCGACCATCCGGCGTCCACAAGCCACTCGCGGCCGACCACCACTGGGACCCTGGCATCACCGCCAACCGATACTGCCGGATCAGCACCTGGAATGCGCATTATCCCCCCGTGACTACCACTACAACGAAGCTTGGTTGACTGGTTAACTGGTTGATTGGCAATACCTTGCAACCAGGTGAGCCTCTCCGGCAGCCCCAGGCGGGCAGCCCACGCAAACTGCTGTCCCAGTCACCAGTTAACCAGTCAACCAGTTAACATCTTTAGTTGTAGTGCTACCCTGCGTCCCTGGATCGACCACCGGTTGTGCGAGCTGTGAAAACGAGCAGCGCCCCCACCACGATCCACACCAGCACGCTCCAGGCGGGCCCCGGAACCCATGGGCCCAGGCGGGAGGCGGCGTTGGTCCAGGTTCGGGTGAGCGGTGCGAGCGACCAGATCGCGTCCGCCGCCGCCGTGCCCGCGAAGAACTCCGCCGACACGTACCACAGGGCGGGCAGGCCCAGGACGGCGAGGGCGAGGAGCGTCAGCGGCAGCGGCCGAAGCGATGGCCACGCCCGCATCCACCCCGCCGCCCCCCACGCCAGGGGCAAAAAGGCCGCCACCGTCAGCACGGTGCGGACCACGTCGCGGGCGGTGGCGTCGGCGAACCAGGCGGCGAGGACGTAGAAGGGCGCGGCGGCCGCCAGGAGGACGAGCGTCTCCAGCACGTCGGTGCGGAGGGAGCACCGGGGGGGAAGCGTCGCGCGCTGCGCGTCCTCGCGCGGGCACGTCTCCCCAGCGTGCGAGCGCACCGCCCCAACGCGGTCGGGGGACTCGGGGAGCGTGGGAACGGGGGATGCGCCCCCCGCGCGGCGGAGGGCGAGCAGCGGGTACGCCAGCAGCAGGAAGGCGAGTTGGGCCAAGGCGAGGCACTGGAGGGCGGGGGTGGACTGCGGGGGCACGCCGCTCTTGGGCACGTAGACGACCTGCGGGAACAGCCCCACCGCGAGCCCCGCCAGGCACGCCGCCAGGTACACCACCCCCCCGCCGCGCCACACGGCGGGCCGCCGCTCCGCACCCCCCGCCCCGGGGCGCTCAGTCCAGGGACGTCTCAAGCTGGTCATACCGGATGTCGATCCACCGGTGCGTCCCGGAGAGGGCCCGGTAGTCGCTCACGTAGCGGTCCAGGCGGGCGAGCTTGCGGTCGGGCGGAATCTCGTAGTCCGTCCCGTCGGGGCTGGGGAAGCGGCCGAAGCGGATCTCCGTCGCCCGGCGCGTGCCGGACTGGGCGAAGAACCGAATGTGCGCCGAGTACGGATCCATCCGCCCCCCGTGGTTGAGCACGTCGACGGCCGTCACTTCGCGGTCGTAGCTGCGCGACTGGAGCAGTTCGATGAGGCGGATGGCGTCGAGGAGGTCGGGGGCGTTCCAGGGCTGGCCCAGTGGCGGGGGGCCGCCCTGCACGCCTTGAACGAGGACGAGGCGGTCGGTGTTGACGTCGGCCCGCTGCGGGAGGCGGACGCCCTCCCGGTCCACGAGGACGATCCCGGACAGGTCGGTGAGTTGCACGCGGACGAGGGGCGTGCGGTAGTCGCACCGCACCTCGACCACGCCCAGGTCCTCCCGCGCGGGGAGGCGGGACTTGGTCACGGAGTGCACGCGGGCAATCCACGGGCTCGCCAGGGCCCGCTCGTGCACCTGCTGGGTGTAGGGCGGGGTGTCGAAGTCGGCGGCGTCCCCGCACACCGCGTGGGCCAGGTCCCCGATCAGGCTGGGGGGCATCCAGTCCGGGTGCGCCAGCAGCGCCACGCGGACCTCCGTCAGCGGGCGCGGGGGGACGGTGTCCAGGACGGCCGACTCCAGGACCTTGAAGCCCACCCCCAGCACCACCAGCACCCCCACCGCCAGGGCCGCCCACGGAGCGCTGCCGCGGCAGCGGGCGCGGAGGGCGTCGGGGATGCGGGCACTCAGGCGGGCCCAGAGCGATGGGCCCTCGGGGCGCGGGGGCTTGGGGGCCTTCGTTCGGGGGGCCTTGGCGGGCTTGGGTTGCTTCTTGGGCTTTGCCATGGTCTGCGTATCTGCTTTCAGCGGTCGGCCGCCATCTGCACCAGCATGTCCACCAGGCGGTCGAAGGGGATACCCGCCCGCCCGGCGGCCATGGGCAGCAGGGAGTGGCTGGTGAATCCGGGGATGGTATTGATCTCGATGATCTGCGGGCGGTTCTGCGCATCGAGGATGAAGTCCACGCGGGACAGGTCGCGGCAGCCCAGGACGCGGTGGGCCTCCAGGGCGGCCGCCTGCGTGCGCCGGATCACGTCCTCCTCCAGGCCGTGGTCGAACACGTACTGCGTACCGGCGTCGTCGGCGTACTTGGCGCGGTAGTCGTAGAAGGCCTGGCGGGGGCGGATCTCCAGCACGGGCAGGGCGCGATCGCCCAGGATGCCCACCGTCAGCTCGCGCCCGGGGACGAAGCGTTCGAGCATGGCCCGGCCGTACTTGTCCATGAGGTCCTCGAGGGCCTCGTCGCGGGTGTGCTCGTCGCGTGCGATGGTGACGTCGACGCTGGACCCTCCGGTGACGGGCTTGAGGACGACGGGGGGGGGGATCTCGGCGAGCCACTTCTTGCGGAGCGCGGGGGGGTGGAACTCTTCGAGGATCATCCAGTCGGGCGTATCGAGCCCGGCGGCGCGTTTGAAGATCTGCTTGGCGGCGGCCTTGTCGAGCCCGAGCTTGGAGGGCACGGGCCCGCTGCCGGTGTAGCGGAGGTTGCGGTGTTCGCAGAGGCTCTGGACCTCTCCCGACTCCCCGAACTCCCCGTGGAGGGCGATGAAGACGACGTCGATGTCGGCGGCGTCCAGGGCGGTGGTGTCGCGCGGGGAGATGTCGGCGCGGCGGACGCGGTGCCCGACGCGCGCGAGCCCGTCGGCGATGGCGGTCCCGCTCATGAGCGAGACCTCGCGCTCCGACGACGGGCCGCCCATGAGCACGGTCACGTCGAGCAGGCGCTGGCTTGTCCCGTCCGGGGCCACCCGATCCTCCCTGGGGGCCGATTCGACCTCCATGTCACCACACCTCGATTTCCAGCTCCAGGTAGACCTCGAACTTCTTGTAGACGGCCTCCCGGATGACGTTGATGAGCTTGAGCACGTCGGAGGCCTTGGCGGCCTCGTCCACGAGGATGAAGTTCGCGTGCTTCTCCGAGACCCAGGCGGTCCCGACGCGGCGGCCCTTGAGGCCGGCCTTGTCGATCAGCGCCCCCGCGCTCATCCCGCGGGGGTTCTTGAAGATGCAGCCCGCGTTGCGCTTGGCGAGGGGCTGGGTGTTCTTCTTGTAGATCCAGATCTGCTTGACCTGCTTGAGGACGCGATGCGAGTCGTCCTCCAGGAGGCGGAACTCCGCGCCCAGGATGAACTTGGCGACGATGTTGGTCGAGCGGTACGCGAAGGCCAGGTCGTCGCGGTAGCGGGTGAAGACCTCGCCCGCGTCGTTCATGACCTCGACGCGTTCGATGGCCGACCCGATGTCCCCGAACGCGCCCCCGGCGTTCATGCGGACCGCCCCCCCGATGGAGCCCGGGATGCCCGTGAGCCCCTCGAGGCCCGAGAGGCCCTCGCGGACGCAGCGGAGGACGAGCTTGCTGAGGTCGGCCCCGGCGTTGGCGCGGACACCGATCTCCGTCCGCTCACTTGCGCGGAGTTCGCCCTGCCCGAGGTGGATGACCGCCCCGCGCACGCCGCTGTCGTCCACCAGGAGGTTCGCGCCCCCGCCCAGGACGTACATGGGCAGGTCGTTCTCGCGGCAGCGCACGACGACGGTGCGCAGCTCCTCGATGGTGCGCGGGGTCACGAAGTACGACGCGGACCCGCCGATCCCGAACCACGTGTGCGGGGCCAGCGGTTCCTCCGTCCTAACGATCTCTTCCAAGCCAGCGAACGGTTTCATCAGCCACTTCCCAGATGTTGCCCGCCCCCATGGTGACCACCAGGTCCCCGGGGCGCAGCTCCGACTTCAGGTGCGACACGATTGCGTCAAACGTCTTCAGGTATCTCGCCGTCCCCCCGTGGAACCGAATCTGCGCCACCAGATCCCCGGCGGAAATGTACTCCTTCTCCCGTTCGCTGTCCCGGACAAAATAGATGTCCGGGACGAGGACCTCGTCGCTGGCGGCGAAGCTGCGGGCGAAGTCCTTCAGCAGGAACCGGGTGCGGGAGTGCTGGTGGGGCTGGAAGATGCACAGGATGCGCTGCGGGCGGTAGTGCTCGCGGATGGCCCGCAGCGTCGCCTGGATCTCCGTGGGGTGGTGGGCGTAGTCGTCCAGCACCGTCACGCCCCCCACGACGCCCTTGAGCGTCATCCGCCGGTGCGTGCCCGTGAACGTCCCCAGGTGCTCCGAGATGGCCTCGGGCGACAGGCCGCCCTGAAAGAGCAGGCCCGTGGCGGCGAGGGCGTTGTAGGCGTTGTGCAGCCCGGGGAGCGGAACGGCGAGGCGGCAGAAGGGCACGCGGTTGTACGAGACGTCCAGCGTGTACCGCCCCCGCTCGACATCAACCGTCTCGCCCCGCCACGAGCAGTCCTCGGCGAATCCGAATGTCTCCACCGTCGCCCGCGCGTCGCGGACGGCGAGGCGGGCGTTGCGGTCTTCCCCGTTGGCGATGACCACGCCCGCCGCATCGATCCCGGCCGCGAAGGCGCGAAACGCCTCGATGATGGCGGCGAGGTCGGCGTAGCAGTCGAGGTGGTCCTCCTCGATGTTCAGAATGCCCGCGTACCGGGCGCGAAGGTTCAGGAAGCTGCGGTCGAACTCGCAGGCCTCGGCGACGAAGTGCGGGCCCTGCCCCACCCCGCTGGGCCCCCCGAGCTGGGTGACGGTGGCCCCGACGATGAAGCTCGGGTCCGCCCCCGCCGCCCGCAGCGTGTACGCCACCATCGCCGTCGTCGTGCTCTTGCCGTGCGTCCCGGCGATGGCGATCCCGGCGCGCTCGGCCATCAGGCGGCCCAGCATCTGGGAGTACTTCAGCACCTCGATCCCGCGCCCCCTCGCCGTCACCAGCTCGGGGTTCTGCTCGTGGATCGCGGCCGAGTGGACAACGAGGTCGCAGTCCGCGGGCAGGTTCTCCCCCCGCTGACCGATGTGGACCGTCGCCCCCTCGCTCCGCAGCCGCTCGACGCACGCCCCGCCCGCCAGGTCCGATCCGCTGACGAGCGCGCCGCGCCCCAGCAGCGTCTGGGCGAGGGCCCACATGCCCGAACCGCCCACGCCGATCAGATGCACACGCCGACCCGCATAGATCGAATCCCGAACCTCGCGAGCCACCGCGGGGAATGTTCTGCCTCCGGTTTCCATACCGCCTGCCATCCTATCCTATCGAGCCCTCGCGAGTCCAGCCGCACGCCCGCCAAGCGCGCGGAGAACCCGCTATCCTCCTATCGCCAAGGGCGGGCGGTTTCCTTGCGAAAAAATGGGAACGGGCGGGAGATGCGCAGGGAGCCTCGAAAACGGGGACTGGCTCCGTAGCGGCATGCTTCTTGCCGCGCAGGTGCCTGTCCCCCTTTTTGAGGCGGTGCGGGGCTCCTCACCCGCACTCCCGTGAACGGTTACGGCGATTGAAAGATGGGTCAATCACGCACCCTCAAGCGCCCCTGCCGGGGCTTGAGAAGAAGAAGGAAGGGAAGGGGGGCCCGCTTCCCAGCAGTGAACTGCTGGGCTATTGTCACAGCGTCCCTACCGGGACGCACGGAAGCGGGCCCCGGTCGGGGACCCCGGCGCCGTGCTTTGCGGAGCGCAGCGGCTTGCTGCGGCGTAGCCTTGGCGGAGCCGGGAACAACCACGCCAAACCAACATGGCCCTTGCGGGGGGCCGCTACTGCCCCCCCGTGCTCCCCAGCAGCCAGCGGGCGACCGCCCCGGCGGCGTCGGAGGGGCGGGCGGTCTGGGCGGCGTGGCGCATGGCGTCGAGGCGGGCGGGCTCGCGAAGCAGCGGCAGCAGCGAGGCGCGGAAGGCGTCGGCGTTGCCCGCCGCGTCCTGCCGGTCCTCCACCACCACCGCCGCCCCCCGTTCCACCAGGGGCTCGGCGTTGAGGTACTGCTGGCGGTCCCGGTGGCCGGGGTACGGGACCAGCACCGCCGGGGTCGCCGTCGCGACGAGTTCGGCCACGCTGGACGCCCCGGACCGCCCGACGATCAGGTCGGCGGCGGCGTAGGCGAGGTCCATCCGCTCGCAGTACGGCAGGGTGCGGACATGGAGCGATCCGGCGGACCAAGCCCCGGCGACCTCGTCGAACCGGTCGCGCCCGGTGATGTGCAGGACCTGCCAGGCGTCGGCGAGGGGGGCGAGTTCGTCGCGGAGGGCGAGGACGGCCTCGTTGACCGAGCGGGCGCCCAGCGATCCGCCGTTGACGACCAGCACCCGCCTGCCCTCCCGCAGATCGAAGTGGCGGAGGGCCTCCTCGCGCTCGCCCCCCAGCAGGGAGCGGCGGACCGGGCAGCCGACGGCGTGCACGCGGGTCTGCACGGGGGGCGGGAAATGGGCGCGGGTGGACTCGAACTGGGTGAAGACGGCGTCGACGCGGCGGGCGAGGTAGCGGTTCGCCTTCCCGGGAACCGCGTCGGGGTTCAGCAGGGCGGTGCGGATCCCCGCCCGCCCCGCCTGGCGGACGACGGGCCCGGCCGCGAAACCCCCCAGGCCCAGCACCCCCGCGGGGCGCAGGTCCCGCACCAGCGCCTTCGCCAGGCGGACCGACCGCCCCCAGGCGAGGAGGAACGCCCCCCACCCCCGCGCCCCGCGGGGCAGCGGGCGGACGGGCTGGGGGACGACGGCGTAGTCGAGCGGGTCCAGGATCCGCCGGTCGATCTCGCGGGCGGAGCAGGCGAAGACGACGGTGCAGCCCGGGTCGAGTTCGCGCAGCCGCTCGGCGACGGCGAGGCCGGGGTACAGGTGCCCCCCCGTGCCCCCCCCGGCGAGGATGTAGGTGCGCGGGGTCACCGGTTGCAGTACTCGAAGAAGCCCAGGTCGTCCAGCTCCATGCGCATCTGCTCGCACTGGGCGTCGGAGAGCGGGCGGAGGGGCAGGCGGGGCGGGCCGCAATCCACGCCGATCATCTTCATGATCGCCTTGCACGCCACCTGCCCGCCGTAGCGGGCGACGACGGCGATCATGTCGGCCGCCCGGAGCTGCTCCAGGCGGGCCGTGTCCAGGTCGCAGCGCTGGACGGCGTCGATGATGCGCTGGTAGAGGGGCGCGGCGAAGGAGTAGGTCGTGCCCACCGCCCCCTGCGCTCCGCAGACCAGGCCGCTGAGGAGCATCTCGTCGCGCCCGAAGAGCATGTTGAACCGCCCTCCCGCCAGGTGCACGCAGCGGATGAAGTCCATCATGTCCTCGTAGGTGTACTTGACGCCCGCGAGGTTGGGGATGCGGTCGGCGGCGGCGAGGAGGACATCGGACACCCGCAGCGTGACGCCCGTGCGGACGGGGATGTGGTAGTAGTAGAACGGGGTCTCGGGGGCGGCCGAGGCGAGGGCGGCGAGGAAGTCCACGAGGGCGTCCACGGTGTCGGGCTTGAAGAACGAGGGGGCGAACGCCCCGATGGCGGGGACGCGCAGTTTGGCGGCGTGGGAGGCGAGGGCGCGGCACTCGGGGAGGGAGTTGGCCCCGACGTGTACGATGACCTTCAGGCCCGCGGGGGCGGCGGCCACCCAGCGCTCGGCCGACGCCTGACGCTCGGCGACGGTGAGCGAGAGGCTCTCCCCCGTCGAGCCGCAGATGAACGCCCCCCCCACCCCGTTCCTCGCCAGCAGCTCCGCCTGCGCGTCGATGGGCCCCAGGTCCAACTGCCCGTCGGGGGTCATGGGGGTGAACGGGGCGGCGACCAATCCGGTGATGCGATCACTCATGTTCTTTCTCCTGAACTCGCCCGTGGGGTCGAGGTCCTGGGTATGCTACACGAGAGGAAAGAGCGGAGCGATTCTCGATTTCCGATTTCCCATTGGCAATTTCCAATTGCGGTAACCGTTCACGCCCTTCCAGACAGCAGGAAGGGCGTGAAGAAAGGGCCCTGTCGTCGCCCAGGCGGATGTCCTGTTCCCACTCCCCACCCGCCCGGTGCCGGTGGTAAACGGCTATCGACTACTGCGTCGCATCGTGCAGGACATCCACGCCGAGATGTGTAGAACAACGAGGTATCCTGACCCCCGGCGTCCGGGAGGGGCGAGGGACGCCTCCGCGCCAGCGCCATGGCCGGGACACGCCTCCGGGAGTCCCGACAGGGACGCGTCCCTAACCAGCCAACCCGCCCCCCCTACTGCACGCGGTAGATGGAGCAGCTCTTACGGTCGAGGTCCACGGTCGCCTTGCGGTTCTGGACGGGGATGGCCTTGCCCGTGTCGAGGTCCACGAGGCGCTTGGGACGGAGGGAACCGAAGGTCACCTGGCACTGGGCGGCGTCGATGTAGTGGTTGAGGAGGAACAGGACGGTCTCGCCCTTCGCGCGGTGGAGGATGGCGGAGGCGAGGTTTCGCGGCTGCTCGAAGCGCTTGAGGTTGTCGATCCACTTGACGACCTTCATCGGGGCGACGGACACGTGGGGCGTGACCCCGCTGTCCTCCAGCAGGAACGTGACGTAGGCGATGCTCTCGAGGCTCTCCTGCTCGGGGGGCTCCTGGGCGATGAACTCGCGGTGCCAGATCAGCCGGCCCTTGCCGATCGTGAGCGTGACCTCGTCGTCCTTGCCCGCGGGCTTCTGCTTCCCGAGGAACGTGCGGGGCTTGCCGACGGCGTCCACGAGCGGCCAGGGGCCGGTGACGACCAGCGTCCCCCCGCCGCGGACGTACTCCAGCAGCGCCGCGTCGGCGGCGTCCTCCAGGACGGGCGTCCCGGGCAGGAAGACGAGCTTGTACGCCTGGAGCCCGCGGGCGTCGTGCATCACGTCGATCGCCCCCGCCTGCGCCCCGGACTGCTCGACGAGGCGGAAGAGCCCCTCGTACTCCGCGCTGGCCTTGCCGGCGGCGAACTTGCGGATGGCGGGCCCGCCGATGTGCAGGCTGTTGTCGTCGCAGGGGAACGGGTCGCCCACGTGACAGTGCATCGCCGACGCCAGGTCGTACACGATCCCCACGTCCGTCTGCGGAACGAGCTTGTCCCAGCTCTTGAGCGTGTCGAAGCACAGGGCCATCGTCTCGGTGAGGACCGCGTGCGAGGGGCGCGGATGCCCGTGGGAGCTGACGGGGCTGTCGCCCCACTGGTCGCGGTCGTGGAACATGAACCACGAGATCGACTTGCAGCCCTGGGCGAGGGCGCAGCGGCCCATGAAGCGCATGTGGTCGTCAGACACGCGGGTGTCCCCGAGGTTCTTCTTCCACGTCCCGCTCATGAACTCGGCGGACCAGGTGTACTTCAGGGACGCGTTCATGAGCTTCAGCACGCGGGCCATGCTGTGGTAGCCCGAGTAGCTCATGAAGACCCCGCGGTAGAAGTCGTACCCGCAGAGGCCCTTCACCGCCTTCTCGAAGTCGGGCATCCGCGTCGGGACGCCCTCGGGGCGGTGGGGGTTGAAGTTGGTCATGTACGTGACCCCGCGGATCCCGTTGGCCTCGTGCGTCTCGCGGAGGACCTGGAGGTAGCGGCACATGGCCCAGGTCTTGAACTCGGCCCAGTCGAAGTACCACGCCATGTCCCGACCCAGCGCCTCAGGGACGGATCGCGGGGGCGCGACGTCCTCGAACGCGCGGTAGCGTTTGCCGTAGGGCAGGTTGCGCGGGTCGCCCGCGTACTTCTCCGCCAGGAACTGGTGCCAGAACCCGCCCGCTCGGACGTTGACGGGGTTGTAGTCGCTGCCGAGGAAGCTGTCGCGGACGATGTAGCTCACCTCGTTATCGAGGTTGATCATGTGGATGCACCCGCCGTTGGCCCGCAGGTGCGGCAGGGCGATGGCGTCGGCGGCGGCGAACCAGGCGCGGACCTGGGCGAGGTAGTCGGGGTGGAGGTAGGACGGCTGCATCCCGTCGTTGCGGGCGAGCCCGTAGCTCAGGGCGGGCTTGTCCTGGTGGTCCCAGACGGCCAGGTCCTTGGGGGCGCGCATGACCCACTCGGGGTATCCGCCGTAGTCCATCTCGTTGCAGCAGAAGGGCCCGACGCGGTAGTTGAGGAGCAGGTCGTGCTTCTCGACGAGGTCGAGGTACTTGCGGAGGTTGAGGCGGGGATTGGTCTTGCCGTCGAAGTCCATGACGCCCGCGGGGTGATCGGCGTCGGGGGGTGCGACGGCGTGCATTTCCCAGGGGATGTAGGAGGTCACGGTCTGAAGGCCCGTGTCCTTGAGGCGGCGGAGGAGGGTGTCCCAGTATTCGGGGTCCGTGCGGAAGTACTGGATCTCGGCACCGAAGACTTCGCGGGAATCGGTCATGGTCGGCTCCTTTGGGCTCACAGTGTCGCGTCGGCGGAGCCTTTGGGCAAGTCCCCGCGCGAGGATTCCGTACGCTCGGAAGAGATGGACGGTGTGGACCCCATGGACGGTATGGACGGCATGGACCTTCGCACTCTCACCTCTAACCTCTCACCTCCTCCCTCTTCCCCTAGTCCCTATTGCCTATTCCCTAGTGCCTATTCCCTAGTGCCTCTCCCCATCCGCTCCCATCGCCCCTGAAACCTCACAATCGTTCCTCCACCTCCCCCAGCCGGTGCGTGATCCGCCGCCAGTGGGTGCCCTGCCAGAGCAGCTTGCCGCACCGCTCGCACCGCCAGAACTGCTCGCAGTTGCGGAACGCCAGCGGGGGCGCCTCGGCGGCGGCGAGGTGCTTGGGGATCTCGCGCAGCGGCCCCCCGCAGCCCATGCAGCGCGGGCCGCGGAGGGGCAGGCCCAGTTCGCGGAGGACGAACTCGAGTTGCTCCATCTTCCCCAGCCCGCGGGGGACGAACAGGGCCCGGACCTCCCCGTCGCGGATCGCCCGGCGTTCGAAGAGCGGCCCGTCGCTGCTGAGGACGATCCGCCCCTGCGTGCGGGCGCGCTCGACGAGGACGGCGTCGTCGATGCCGTACTCATACTCCGCATCGTACCCCGCCGCCCGCAACCACCTCGCCAGCCCGCCCAGCATGGCGTCGCAGAAGAACCGGGGCTCGTCGGGCTCTGACTTGCTTCGACTCACACCCTCATCTTACCCGCCGGCGGGGATGGGGGGGGCGGGGAAGGTGAGAGGTTAGAGGTGAGAGGTTAGAGTGCAAACGCCCAGGCCGTGGCGGAAAACTCCGGACCTGACAACCACCTCGAACGGTCTGCGCCCGGGATCTCCTGACCCGCCCCGCGCGCATGCGCCGGGGGTCTCCTGACCTTGTCCTTACCCACATTGTTGCAGCCTACTGGTAGTACATGGGTTGGTAGAGCCCGTCCTCCGAACAGACGCTTGACGGGCAAGATCTCAACCCTTTGTCTATCAACCCGTTAGCGATCCTGTCGTCCCTCCGGACGGCGAGATGTGGGTAACGACAAGGTCTCCTGACCCCCGGCGTCCGGGAGGGGCGAGGGACGCCTCCGCGCCAGCGTCATTCGAGCGCCCCCATCGCGGCGGTCCCCGCCGCGACCGAAGCACCGCCATAGCGCTGTCGCGGAGGCGTTCCGCTCGTTCCCGGACGTTGGGGGTCAGGAGACCCCCAACGCACGTGCTCGGGGCCCCGCACGCGCTCCAGGCGTTACACGCGATCGGGGCGTTGCACGCGATCGGGGCGTTGCACGCGCTTGGGGCGTTGCATCGGAATCGCCTCCCGGGCGATGGGGGGTTTCGTTACCATGGAGTTGGTGGCATTGTCCGCGGTGCGGACGATGGCGGGCGCCTCCCTGAACCCGAGCACGAGAGCAGTATCCATGATGGCACAGAATCCTTCGCCGCGTCTTCGCGTGATCGTGAACCCCTCGTTCCGCTCGATGGGCGAGGTCTTCCGCCCCAGCGACCGCGAGAGGCTCTACGAGGTCTGCGACGTCGTCTGGGGCCGCGACGACGTCATGCCCCTCGACCAGTTCCAGGCGGAACTGCCCTCCGCGAACGCGGTGGTGTTCGGGACGTTCCCGGGCAACCCCGATGAGTTCCACCGCGACCTGCCGCTCCTGCGGGCGGTCTTCGACGCGTCGGGCGGCGTCCCGGCGCACCTGGACCTGGCGGCGGCGTTCCGCAACGGGGTGTACGTGGGCGGAGTGGCCCCGGCGTTTGCGCGGCAGGTGGCGGAGATGGGCCTGGCGCTGACGCTGGCGAGCACGCGGGAGGTGTGCGTCGGGGACCGGGCCATGCGGGCGGGCGAGGAGCGGTGGCTGCACGCGGGGAACGAGGCCACGTGGCTGCTCTTCGGGAAGACCGTGGGGTTCGTCGGGTGCGGGTCCATCGCCCGCGTGCTGCAGAGGCTGCTCGCACCGTTCGGCGTGCGGGTGCTGGGGTTCGACCCGTGGATCCCCGACCGCATGCTCCGCCGCGACGGGATCGAGCCCGTCGGCCTCGAAGAGCTGTTCGACGCCTCCGACGTCGTCTACGCCCTCGCCGTCCCCACCCCCGCCAACGCCGGGATGATCTCGCGCCTGCTCATGGAGCGCCTCCGCCCCCACTGCCTGCTGGTGGTGCTCTCGCGGGCACACGTGGTGGACTTCGCGGCCATGAGCGAACTGGCGCTCGCCAACCGCTTCCGCGTGGCCCTGGACGTGTACGACGTCGAGCCCTTCGACCCCCAGCGCACCCACCCGCTCCGCCAGGCGCCCAACGTGGTCCACAGCGCCCACCGCGCGGGGGCGGTCGCCGAGGGCCTCTGGGAGATCGGGGAGATGATCCTCGACGACCTGGAGCTGCTGTCGCTGGGCATGGCGCCCCGCAGCACGCAGCGCATCACGCCCGAGATGTGGAACCGCATCCGCGGGCAGGCGTAGCGGAGGCCCGTGGACCTTCCACAAATCGGCAGGGATGCAGGGGATGCAAGGGATGGGAGTTGATACGCTCCTATCCCGTGCATCCCCTGCATCCCTGCTTCCGTTGGGGATCGGGGCGTTGCGCGGTTCTACACGATCGCGTTCTGCGCCAGCAGCGACTCGCGGAGCGCGGCGTAGGGGACGTCCACGGGGGCGATTCCGTCGCGGCTGGCGAGGGCGGCGGCGGTGCCGGCCGCCTGGCCCGTCGCCATGCACGTCGCCATCAGGCGGATGGACGTGACGGCCTGGGGCTGCACGGAGATCGCCCGCCCGGCGGCGAGGACGTTGGCGAGGTCGGCGGGCTTGATCGCGTCGAAGGGGACCGCCAGCGGTGCCTTGCCATGCCGCATCCACGGGGCGCAGAACTGCGTGAGGTAGTGGTCCCCGCAGTAGCGCTGCCCGTAGGTGACGGGCTCGTCCGTCTCGATCCCCTTCTCGATGGACTCGACGGTGATGGTCTGGCGCCCCAGGATGGCCCGCGACGCCCGCACGCCGACCCAGGCGGCGGCGTCGACGAGGTAGCACTCGGCGAACTCGGGGAACTTCTCGCGGTACCACGCCACGCCCCGCAGCACCTGCTCGCGCAGCTCCCCGTCCATCCGCGTGAGGTCGTCGGCCGACCGCGCGTCGCCCGCGATGAGCGTGAGGTTCAGCGACACGTGCCCGGGGTGGAGCAGTTCCATGCCCATGCAGCGGTCCTGGTGGGGGAAGGGCGTGTCCCCGGCGGCGTGAAGGGCGCGGAAGCGGGCGTTGATGGCCTCGTTGTCGAAGCCCTTCACGCCCGCGACGGTGCAGAGGATGGTCTTGGTCATGGTCTGCTCGGGCGTGCCCTCCTGGACGCTCGCCCCGGCCCGCCAGGCGAGCTGGGCATCGCCCGTGGCGTCGATGAACGCCCGGGCGCGGACGAGCGCGGGGCCCTCGACGTTGTCGATGACGGCGGCGGTGATCGAGCGGCCCTGGCGGACGGGTGCGACGAGGGAGGTGTAGTACAGGCGGTGCGCTCCGGCGTCATCGAGCATGCGGTTGATGGCGACCCGGGCGGCCTGGGGGTCGATGAGCACGTACGACAGCAGGGGGCGGTCGCCGATGGGCTCACGTTCGCACACGGCCCCCGGTGCGCGGAGGCGGGCGGCCCCCTGGCGGTCGAGGAGGCGCACCAGCTCGTCGCCGATGCCCCGCACCACCTGCCGCCCGTCGACGGCGAAGCCCATGAGGTTCGGGCAGCACCCCCCCGTCGCCATGCCCCCCGGATAGCCCGCCCGCTCGACGATGAGCGTTCGCGCCCCAAGGCGTGCGGAGGCGACGGCGGCGGCGAACCCGCCCGGACCCGCCCCGAGGACGACGACGTCATACTCCCCCCGCAGGGGCAGCTTCGCGGGGTCCAGGGTCGGAACGCTTGGTTGTGTCATAGGAGGCTCCTTGTCGGGGCGTCATCATACCGGAAGGGCGAATGCCCCGCTACGCCCGGTCACGCGGACAGCATCGCAAGGGGGGAACCTCCGCGGGTTACCCAAATCCGAAATCCGAAGCACGAAATCCGAAACAAATCGAAAACCCAAAGGACCGAAATCCCAAACACGGAAGCTCCGGACAAAGCGTCAGCGACTCTCTCCAGTTGTAACCCCCTGGAGCCCGTTTCTGTCCTTTGGATTTCGTGCTTTGGATTTGTTTCGAATTTCGTGCTTCGGATTTCGAATTTCGCCATGCAAGGGGGCCCTGCTCGCCGCGCGCCCCATTGGGCGTCCGTTGGACGGGTGGTATACTGGGCGGCCATGAAGGTCTATCACAATCCGCCGGCGTGGTACGTTTCGGGGTTGGCGTTTGCGTGTCAGCACTGCGGGCGCTGCTGCGCCGGGCCCGAGGAGGGGTACGTGTGGGTGACGCCCGAGGAGATCCCCGCCATCGCCGCCCACCTGAAGATGGACGAGGAGACCTTCCGCAAGAAGTACGTCCGCCGCGTGGGGCGGCGGTTCACGATCGTGGAAGTCAAGGGCACAAACGACTGTATCTTCCTCTCGCCTCCTGCCGATATCGGTGGTACAATGACCCGCGGTTGCACCATCTACTCCGTCAGGCCCCGGCAGTGCCGGACCTGGCCGTTCTGGACGAGCAATCTCCGCGATCCGGATTCCTGGGCCTGGGCCGGGTCGCGCTGCCGGGGCATCAACCGCGGCAAACGGTTCTCCGTCGAGGAGATCGAGGCGAGGGCGAATGAATCCTCCTGAGGGCATGGGAGCAGCTCCGGGCAAACTCTTCGCGCCACAGGGCGAGCGGGGCGAGATTCGCTTCCTCGCCGCCCTCAGCTCCCTCTATACCTCCGCCGATTCCGCCGTATCCGCCACCGGTGTGACCTGCCTGGGCGGGGGGGTGTGCTGCAAGTTCGACTGCGCGGGCCACCGGCTGTACCTGTCCACGGGCGAGTTGGCGCTGCTGGTGCGGCAGCCGCCGCCCAACGTCCCGCAGCTCGACCGCGGGCGCTGCCCGTACCAGGTGGGCCCGCGCTGCACCGCCCGCGACCGCCGCCCCCTCGGCTGCCGCGTGTTCTTCTGCGACCCGCAATCCGCCGCGTGGTCCGAGGCCCTCTACGAGCGCCTCCACGCCGACATCCGCCGCCTGCACGAGGTCCACCAGGTGTCCTACGTCTACATGGACCTCATCGCCGCCCTGGGCGGGATGCTCTGCGAGGGCCGCTACCTCTCCCACACCGTCCCCACCGGGGGCAAGCAGCCCCTCGACCTGTCCGCCCCGGACGCCTCCAAGCGGGCGATCGGGTAGGCGATGAACGTCCTCGCCCTCGAACCCTACTACGGCGGGAGCCACCGCGCCTTCCTCGACGGGTACGCGTCGCGCTCCCGCCACGCCTGGAGCGTCCTCACCCTCCCGCCCCACCACTGGAAGTGGCGGATGCGCCACGCCTCGGTCACCTTCGCCCAGCAGGTCGCCGACCTCCACGCCCGCGGGCGCACCTGGGACGTCGTGCTCTGCACCGACATGCTCAACCTCCCCGAGTTCCGCGGGCTCGCCCCCCGCGGCCTGCGGGACCTGCCCGCCGTCGCCTACTTCCACGAGAACCAACTCACCTACCCCGTCCGCCACAACGACGAGCGCGACGTGCACTTCGCCCTGTCCAACCTCGTCACCGCCCTGGCGGCCGAGGCGGTGTGGTTCAACTCCGACTACCACCGCCGCGACTTCCTGGCGGCCATCCCGCAACTGCTCCGCCCCATGCCCGACCACGCCCTGCCCGGGGCGGCGGAGGCGGTGGCGGCGAAGGCAGCCGTCCACTACCCGGGGATCGACCCCTTCCCCCCCCGCCAGATGCGAGGGAGCGGCCCGCTCCGCATCCTCTGGGCCGCCCGCTGGGAGCACGACAAGGACCCGCAGACGTTCTTCGAGGCGCTGCACCTGCTGTCGGAGCGGAACGTGGCGTTCACCGTCAGCGTGATCGGGGAGTGCTTCCGCGACGTCCCCCCCATCTTCACCACCGCCCGCCGCCGCCTCGGGGCCCGCGTCCGCCGCTGGGGCTACCAGGAGACCCGCGAGGACTACCGCGCCGCCCTCCGCGAGTCCGACGTCATCGTCTCGACGGCGAAACACGAGTTCTTCGGGATCGGCGTGGTCGAAGCCGTCGCCGCCGGGTGCTTCCCCCTGCTGCCCAACCGCCTGGCGTACCCCGAGATCTTCGGGCCCGCGGACGACCCCCGCTGCAGCGAGTTCTTCTACGCGGGCGACGCCCCCTCGCTCGCCGACGCCCTCGCCCGCCTCGCCGACCGCCTCCCCACCGCCAGCCTCTGGGGCGGAGACCCCCAGCGCGGAATCCGCGTGGCGAAGCAGTTCACCTGGGACCGCCTCGTCCCCGAGATGGACGCGGAACTGCAACGCGTGGCGGAGAGGACATAGAGACAAACAGAGCAGCCGTGGTATCCGACGGATGGTACAATTCGCAGTAACGTTTCGGAATGCGGCGCCAAGGACGCGGAGCACGAACGTAGCCATGGGAGAATACGACAAGATCCTCCAGAAGGTGCTGCGAGGCGACTCGGACAGCAACCTCTCCTTCGAGGATCTCTGCGGACTTCTGGATCACCTGGGCTTCGGATGCCGCGTGCGAGGCGACCATCACATCTACTTCAAGGATGATGTGGCGGAAATCCTGAATCTGCAGCCGCGTCAGGGCAAAGCGAAGGCGTACCAAGTGAAGCAAGTGCGGGGCGTGATCCTCAGATACCGACTTCAGGAGGCGAGCGATGAGCAAGTATGAGATCATCCTGTATTGGAGCGAGGAGGACGAGGCGATCATCGCCGAAGTGCCCGAACTCCCCGGGTGCGCCGCCGATGGGGAGACCTACCAGGATGCGCTTGCGAACGCCGAGACCGCGATCCAGGAGTGGATCGAGACCGCAAAGGAACTGGGACGACAGATTCCACGCCCCAAAGGCCGCCTGATGTTCGCGTAGGCCTCCGACCCATCCTCCGCGTGGGAGCAATGCCCACGGGACGCTTCTCAGTCCCGTGGGACGGCCTGGGCTATCGAACCATCCCGGACCCCCGAGCAGAGCCCTGCACAGGGAGCACCTTGGACGCCCCCTCACCGGACCCCGGTCCCGTCACGGGACGGGAATAACCCGGACGCTCCAGACCCTCACAGCCCTCGCGCAGGTTCGCGAGTCAGGAGATCTCCGGAAGGATCCCCGGTGGTCCACGGTCCCGTCACGGAGCGAAGGCGATCCGGCCGTCCCGGACCGTCCCACGGGACCGCCCCCTTGGGGCTTGTCCCGTGGGCATTTCTCCCGCGGGAGGTTCGGACCGCGTTGGAGGTTCGGATCGCATCGTCTCCCGACCCGTTGAGGATGCCCCCCACTCGCGCAGTCCCCCCCAATCTGCACCATCCCCAAAACCTGTGTAATCCCCCTCTCTCGGCGCTTCTTCTTCTTCTTCTGCTGCTGCTTCTGCTTCTTCTACTTCTCCCGCCTATTCCCTAGTCCCCATTCCCTAGTGCCTCGCCTTCTCTTCCCTTCCCGGCGCCTTGGACGATCGGGAGGCCCTTGCGGTGGCGGTAGCGGCGGTAGACGACGACGATGCGGTACATCGCGAAGTACGTCAGGACCCCCAGCACCGTCGCGACGACCAGCGAGCCCACCCAAAGCTCCCAGAAGATCTGCCAGATCGCCGTCCACCAGTGGTGCACGACCTCCAGCCACGTCCCGTCGAACCTCGCCGCCGCCCGCAGGGCCCCCAGGCCCCCGAAGTCCGTCCCCAGCAGCCAGCAGCCGATCAGGTAGTTGGGCCCGTAGACGGGGATGATCGTCAGGGGGTTGGAGATCCACACGAACGGGAGCCCGACGATCTTGTTCGCCCCCAGCAGCCACGCCAGGCCGAACGTCAGGAGCATCTGCAGGGGGATGGAGGGCGTCCAGGCGATGAAGACCCCGATGGCCACGCCCAGCGCGATGCGGTGCGGCGTGTCATCCACGTGGAGCACGCGATAGATGAACAGGTACTTCAGGCGTTTCCAGAGGTACTGGTACGGCATCCGCCGGTCCTCGCGTCGTTGAGCAGTTGCACGGCCTGCGCGGCGACCTCGTTCGGGGCCATCGTTGCCATGCATGTACCATGGGCGCATCGCCGCCGCAAGCACCCCCGGCAGGCGACGCGTGCCTCCAGTGCCCGCCCGCCCCCGTAGGGCCCCGTCCGCTCCACCCGCGTCGGGCCCGTCAATACCAGCACCGGAGTGCCCACGGCGGAGGCGATGAACTTGGCGGCCGAGTCGCAGCAGACCACCGCCCCCGCCCCCGCCAGCACGGCCGGGAGGTCCGAGACGCTCGTCCGCCCGGCGAGGTTGGCGACGCGGGGGAGGCCCTCGGCGATGCGGGCGCAGAGATCCACGTCGTCCGGTCCGCCCAGCAGGGCAACGGGCGCATGGCGGAGCATCTCCCCCACCGCCCTCCGCCAATGCCTCTCGGGGTAGAGCTTCGTGCCCCAGCGGGTGGGCGGGACGCACGCCAGGAACCCGCCCGGGGGGAGGGCGTGCTCGCGGAGCAGCGCCTCGGCCGTCGCGGCCGATCCGGGGGCGAGCGGGAGCGTCATGTCCTCCCCGCGGGCGTCGACGCCCAGGGCGCGGGCGAGTTCGACGTTGCGGTCCACCGTATGCAGCGCCGCAGCGCGAATGGTGTGCGTGTAGAAGTGCGGGGCCATCTCGCGGGCGTCGGCGAACCCGCACCGGACGGGGGCGCGGGTGGCGAGGCTGAAGACCCCGCTCCGCAGCAGGCCCTGCAGGTCGAGGGCCCAGTCGTAGCGGCCCTGGCGGAGTTTGCGGAGGAGCGTTCGCACGGCGGCGAAAGCCGTTCGCGACCGCCACGCCCGTCCCAGGTGGCGGCGGTCGTAGGAGATGACGTCGTCGAGATCGGGATCGTGGGCGATCAGCGGGGCGAAGCCCGATGCGACGCACCAGGCGATGTGCGCCTCGGGGAACGTTCGCCGCAGCCCCCGCAGCACCGGGATCGCCGTCACCACGTCGCCCAGGGCGCTGGGCTTGATGAGCAGGATGCGGCGGGGCGCGGGCAGGTCGAACTGCGCGTCGGGCCTCATACCTGCGGCCTCCGGCCGGCCTTGAAACCGGGTGCCACGGCCGGGTGCCACGGCTGCGCCGTTTGCAGCCGTGCCTGCGGGATGCCCACCGAGGACATAGGTTCTACGAACCCGTGGCCGGGTGCCACGGCTGCGCCGTTTGCAGCCGTGCCCGCGAGATGCCCACCGAAGACACGGGTTCTACGAACCCGTGGCACCCGGAGGGTGGCGTCCTGGGCTGGTGCGCCCGTCATGCCTGCGGCCTCCGGACGGCCTTTTGGCGGCGGCGGCGGGAGCGGATCTGGCGGCCGATCTTGCGGTCGGACCACTGCTCCAGCACCCGCCAGTAAGGCTTGAAGCGGATCCGCCCGCTGCCCGGGCGGCGGAGGTAGCCCAGGAGCATGCGGAGGCGCCCGGCGTGGTTGACTTCGGGGCACTGCAGGAGCGACACGTTCAGGCGCATGAGCCCCTGGAACCGCCGCTTGGGCCCCAAGTGCCACCGCCGCGCCAGCCCGTCGAGGTCGATGAGGACGATCTCCGGAGGGTCTCCGCACCCCCAGCGGACCAGGACGTTGGCGGCCTTGAGGTCCCGATGGGCGAACCCGCTGTCGTGCAGCCGCTGCACCATCCGCCCCAACTGCCACAGCACCTCCTGCGCCAGGTGCCGCTGCTGCGGCACGGTCAGGCCGATGTCATTGCGCGGGCGGCCGGTGAGCCACGTCCGCAGGAACGTGTCGAGCACCGGGGCGTCCACGGTCTCGGTGACCAGGATGCTGTCGAGCAGGAACGGCCCCACCCGCCGCTCCATCGCCGCCAGCGGCAAGGCCGTCCCGATCCGCCGCGCCAGCAACTGGTGCCCCTGCACGAACGCCCGCAACGGACGCGAGGGACGGAAGCAGTCGGACAGGAGCTTCCACCACTGCTTCCGCCGCGGCCGCTTGATGTACACGTCCACGCCCTGCCCGTCGATCTCGATCCGCCGGCGGACGACGGTCCCGCTGGGGGAGTCCTTGACGACCTCGACCCCCTCCCCCTGGAGCAGGCCATCCACGTCGCCCAGCACGGCCTGCCAGCCTTCGCGGGTGAACTGCATGCGCCCCGCCCGCGACCCGGCCATCACCCGCTTGCTCGCCAGCACCACGTGCCCCCGCCACCCGCCCGGGAGGCGGAGGGGGCTGAAGTACTTGTTCCGCCCCACCACCCGCCGGTCCCGCGACGCCAACTGCCCCCGCGTGTGCCGCCGCCCCATGTGCTCGACCAGCAACTGCCACCCCCGCAACGTCCCCCCCGCCCCCGACTCCCGCAGGTAGTGCTTCAGAAACCGCAGCCGCTGCGAACGCGTGGTGAAGTCCGAGCGGTCGTGCAGGAGATGGGCGAGGTTCTTCGCCCGCAGCCGACGGGACAGCCCCCCGCCCCGCCGCGACACGCGGTGCAGGTCCATCAGCACCGCGTGGGGGACCTCGCCCTCCTCCCGGATCAGCACGTTCCCGCAGTGCAGGTCCTCGTGCATGATCCCGGCGGCGTGCATGCGGCCGATGAGCCCGGCCAGGGCGGCCAGCGCCTGCTGAATCCTCGCCAGCCCCTGCGTTCCGTGGCGGAGCTGCTCCTCGTGCCACTCGTCGGCGGGCTGGGCGGAGAGGACGGCGCGGGTGGCGACCCACTCCCCGGAGGCGTGGCATTGGGCGGCGAGGGGGAGGGGCGTCTCCACCCCGCGCTCCCGCAGCACCGTCGCCCAGTGCAACTCCCGCAGCGCCCCCGACACCCCCACCCGCTGCGCCAGCCGATGGAGCGGGGCACGCGGGTGGAACTGCTTCACGTAGATCTCCACGCCCGCGATGCTTCCGCGGTACACGGTGCGGGAGGCGTTGCGCTTCACGCGCGTCCACCCGGCCGCCTCGGGGTCCCGCAGCGTTTCCACGTGCTCGCGCAGCAGCGCGGCGGCGTGGGCGTCAGCGAACCGCACCGCACCGCTCCTCTCCCCCACCGATCGTTCCGTCCTTGTTCCGTCCACAGGCACTCCCGCACCGACCCGCGGCGCAAGACGCGATTATAGCCTGCCCCCCGCCCGCGCTTCAATCCGTGGAGGCGGGATGGCCGGGCCATCGCAAACTCGCAGTCGCGGGTGCCACGGCTGCGCTGTTTGCAGCCGTGCTCCTACGAGCGCGCGGCGGAACACGGGTTCTGCGAACCCGTGGCACCCGGCGAATTGAACTTTGCGATGGCCCTGGGCGGGACCGCTCCTTGGCGCGTACGGTCCGGGGGACTAGAATCCGCCCGTTCCCTACCCACGCAACACGGAGACGAGCGGTCATGACGAAAGGCCTCTACATTCTCGGGCAGTTCGAGACGATCTATGGCCCCGAGGAGCAAAGGGACATCGCGGAACGGGTGGACATTTACGCCCCCCCCCAAACGCCCAAGTCCGTCCTCGACAACCCCGCGATCCTGCGCGACTGCGAGATCATCCTCAGCGGCTGGGGCGGGCCCAAGCTGGACGAGGCGTTCATGGCGGCCGTGCCGAACCTGCGGGCCTTCTTCTACGGGGCCGGGTCCATCCGCGGGATCGTCACCGACGCGTTCTGGGCCCGCGGGATCCCCATCTGCTCCTCCTGGGCCGCCAACGCCCTCCCCGTCGCCGAATACACGCTCTCGCAGATCTTCTGGTGCCTCAAGAAGGGCTACCACTACGCCCGCCACCTCCGCGAGGGCGGGGCGTGGTGGCAGCGGTGCGAGTGCACCCCCGGGGCCTACGGGTCCACCGTCGCCCTCATCTCCCTGGGGATGATCGGGCGGCGGGTCGTCGAACTGCTCAAGCCCTTCGACCTGGAGGTCGTCGCCTACGACCCCTTCGTCACACCCGCCGACGCCCAGGCGGTGGGCGTGCGGCTGGTGTCGCTCGAGGAGGCCTTCCGCCTCGGGGACGTGGTGTCGCTCCACACGCCCTGGCTGGAGGAGACGGTGGGGATGATCACCGGGGAACTGCTGGGGAGCATGAAGCCCCACGCGGCGTTCCTCAACACCTCGCGCGGCGCGGTCGTCCGCGAGGACGAGATGATCGCCGTCCTCCAGAACCGTCCCGACCTGCACGCCGTGCTCGATGTGACCTACCCCGAGCCCCCCGTCGCGGGCTCGCCTCTGTACACGCTGCCCAACGTCACCCTCACCCCCCACATCGCGGGCTCCATGGGCCGCGAGTGCCACCGCATGGGCCGCTACATGGTCGGCGAGGTCGACCGCTTCCTGAAGGGCGAACCGCTCAAGTGGTCCCTGACGAAGGAGCAAGCGGAGAGGATGGCGTAACAACCGAGGGTAGAGGTGAGAGTGCCGGCGGACCCGGCGCCTTGGGTGGGCCAGGGACGCCCGCACCGGCCGCCCTGCATAGCGGATCCGGGAAAGACCAGAACACCATGACTGCCAGCCCTCTCACCTCTAACCTCTCACCTCTCACCTCCACAGGAGTCTTCCGATGATCCGCACCGGTCTGGTTTCCATCACGTTCCGCAAGCTCACCCCGCGTGAGATCGTCGACCTCGTCCGCGAGTGCGGGCTGGAGGGCATCGAGTGGGGCGGGGACGTACACGCGCCCCACGGGGACGTGGCGGCCGCGAAGGCCGTCGCCGCCCTCACCGCCGACGCCGGGCTCCGCGTCGCGTCGTACGGCAGCTACTACCGCGTGGGCGTGGGCGAGCCCTGCCCCTTTGACGACGTGGTCCGCTCGGCCGTCGCGCTGGGGGCGCCCGTCATCCGCGTGTGGGCGGGCAAGCTGGGATCGGCCGTGGCGGACGAGGCGTACCGCGAGATGGTCGTCCGCGACGCCCAGCGCATCGCCGCCCTCGCCGCCGCCGAGGGCCTGACCGTCGCCTTCGAGTACCACGGGAACACGCTGACGGACCAGCCCGAGAGCGCCCGCGGGCTGCTGGAGCAGGTGGACCGCCCGAACTGCAAGACCTACTGGCAGCCGCTGGTGGGCACGACCCCCGAGCAGAACATCGACTCGATCGGCCGCGTCGCGGACTGGCTGACGCACCTGCACGTGTTCACGTGGCACGACCACGACCGGCGGGACCTGGCGGAGGGCGAGGCGGCGTGGCGGGGGTACCTGGAGCGGGTGAACGCCCTCGGAGGCGAGCGGTTCGCGATGCTCGAGTTCGTCCGCAACGACGACCCCGACCAGTTCCGCAAAGATGCCGCCACGCTCAAGCAGTGGGTGGGACAGCTCTGAACGCCTGCGACGCCTCAAGCGCGTAAGGCGCCCCCGCGCGCGTTGGGGGCGGCGCACGCGCGCACCTCCTGCGCCGGGGGTCTCCTGACCCCCGGCGTCCGGGAGGGGCGAGGGGTGCCTCCGCGGCAGCGTCGTTGGAGCGCCCCCATCGCGGCGGCGGCCGCCGCGACCGAGGCGCCGCCATAACGCTGTCGCGGAAGCGTTCGTAGTCCTTCCCGGACGTTGGGGGTCAGGAGACCCCCAACGCACGCGCTTGGGACGGGGCGTCTGGAGGCGGCCGCTCTGGAAACCGCGCCCCCGGAGACGACGCGTCTGGAAACGAGCGTTACGCTGGGCCCTGCCCGTGCGTTACACTATCGGACGATGCAACGAAAGGAAGGCCGCATGAGATCCTACTGGGCGGGCGCGATTCTGCTTCTATTCCTGGCGCAGGCAGGGCTGGGGGACGTGGTGTACCTGACCGACGGCACGACCCAGCGGGGAACGGTGACGCGGAAGGATGGGAAGGTGTACGTGAAGGACGGGGTGGGGACGAAGGCCTACGACGAGTCCCAGGTCATCCACATCCAGGTGGAGTCCGAATCCACCGCCCCGACCTCCGCCCCCACCGCCCCCACCGTCGGAACGGGTCCCGTCCTGCCCTCGTCGGCCGCCGACATGGGGCAGTGCGCCCTGCCCGAATCCCGCGCGTTCCTGTACATGCGGGACCTGCTGGCGCTGCCCGCGGGGGGGCTGAGCGTGCAGACGCGGGAGCAGCTCAAGCGTTGGCAGATCGCCGCCCACGACCGCACCCGCCGCGTCGGAAGCACCATGCTCTCCCCGGGGGACTTCGCCCGCCGGCGGCAGGCGTTCCAGCAGCACCTCGACGACGCCGAGCGCCTCCTGCGCGACGGCTATCGGCGGGGCAAGGAGGACGAGGCCACCCCCGAGCAGAAGCGGGCCCGCACCTCCGGGCTCAACACCCTCCCCCGCGCCGCCGGCAGTTGGGCCGACCCCGCCCTCCGCGCGTTCCTCCTCGGCATTGCCGAGTACCACCGCGAGCAGTTCGGAACCGCCGACTCGCACTTCCGCACCGCCATCGAAGCCCAGCCGCGAATCGCCGCCTTCCACCAGGGGCGGGCCATGGCCCTGATCGCGCTCGACCGCGCCCTCGACGCCCTGGAGCCCGCCATGATGGCGGCGAGACTGGCCCCGGACGCCCGGGAGGCCCCCCTGCTCCTGCAGGAGGCCCTGAACAAGACCCCGGGGACGAGGATGGACACGCCCGTCTTCCAGCGGGCCAAGGCGATGCTGGAGACGTACAACCTCGGCCGCCTTTCCAAACGCACCTTCGAGGCCCGCACGCGGTGGCTGGCCCCCGGGCGGGAGTGGAGCGCCCAGGAGGACTCCCTGCCCGTCCCCACGGTCGACCGCTACGTCGTCCGCCAGGGCGTGGGCATCCCCGTCACCGAAAACGCCCTGCTCGTCGGTTCCTGGGTCGTCGCCAACGCCCTCACCGTCCAGGTGCAACTGGATGACGGGAACACCGTCGTCTGCCGGCCCGCCCGGCCGGGCTTTACGATGGCGGGGGCGGGCGACCTCGTCCTCCTGACCGTCCCGGGCGCGAAGTTCACGCCCGTGAGCGTGTTCCAGACCAACCGCTACGCCCGCCCCACCGACGACGCCCCGACCCCACCCTTCGCCGCCGACCAGTCCGCCACCGCATTCGCCGCCGACGCCTACGAGGAGATGTCCCGCGAGATCCGACGCCTCTCCGCCCGCATCACCTCCGTGCAGCCCGACGGGACGGCCGGGGTGGAAACGACCCTCCCCCCCGGGTGCAGCGCGGGGTTCATCCTCACCGAGGACAACCAACTCGTCGCCGCCCTCGCCGGCCGCACCGACCCCCAGGCCGACAACGGCGGGGAGAACCGCCTCATCGCCCTGCCCGACCTGGCCCGCCTGATCCCCCGCGGGACGCGGCCGGGGGGGGGCTCGTCGATCTACGGCCTCCGCCGCGACGTGGCGCCCCTCGACGCCCCCGGCAGCGCGTTCCTGGTCTACGGCGTGTTCGGGGAGACGTTCGAGGAGTAGGCGCGGCGCGCAGCGCACCCTCCGCAGCCGCCACCACGCCAAGCGAGAGGGATTCCGGTTCGCGTGCGGATCGGGGTTCGCGCGGGATTCGCACGGGGTTCGGATCGGCGTTCGGCAGGCCGCGCGACACGGCCGTGCGCCCCCGTCCCGCGTGCAGACCAGGGCCATCGCGAAGCTCGATTCGCCGGGCGCCGCGGGTTCGCAGACCCCGTGTTCCTCCCCGCGCTCGTGCGAGCACGGCTGTAAACAGCACAGCCGTGGCACCCGCGACTGCGACTCTGCGATGGCCCTGGTGCGCAGACGCCTTCCCTTCGCTACGGCATCTGCATGCCCTACCCGCCTTGCCTCTACCCCTAGTGCCTTTTCCCCAATGTCTCTTCCCTATTGCCTATTCCCTAGTCCCTAGTGCCTTCCTATCCCCCCGAGCCCACTCCGCCTGCGTCCTGGCGTACCCTCCGGGCGTGCCGGTGTCGAGGGCCTTGCCGCGGATGCGGTAGAGGGTGTAGGCGTCGGGGTAGCGGGCGAGGAGCATGGACTGGGCGTCGGCGAGCTGGACCTCCTGCTTGCCGGTGCGGGGGCGGGCGGCGAGTTCGTCGAGCAGGTCGAACAGGACGGGGTCGAAGGCGTAGATCCCGGCGTGGGCGAGGAACGTGTCGGGGGCGAGCCCGGGGGTGACGAGGCGGTGGCGGGCGGTGGCGAGGTCGGGCTTCTCCACGAAGTCCGTGCAGCGGTACATGCCCGGTTCCCCCAGCGGTTCCCCGCGGGCGACCCCGACGCGGGGCAGTTCGTCGATGTCCACGGGCTGCATGGCGACGAGGGCGCGGCAGGGCGAGCGGCGGAAGGCGGCGGCGACCTGCTCTCCGACGGGCGGGGCGGCGGGGTCGGGGATCCACACGTGATCGCCCAGGAAGAGCAGGAACGGTTCGTTCTGGATGGCGGGTCTGGCCAGCAGCACCGCGTGCCCGAACCCGTGGGCGTCGTGCTGGACGACGAACTCGATGGTCTCCGGGAGGCCTTCGAGCCCGTCGCTCCGCGCCCCGCGGAGGTAGCGGGTGAGCGGCTCCTCCTGGTCGGGGGAGATGATGAGGACGGCCGTGTCGAGGCGGGCGGCGGCGCATTCGGCGAGGATCCAGTGCAGGACGGGGCGGAGGCGGTCCTCGCCATCGACGAGGGGCAGCAGGGCCTTGGGGAACGCGTACGTGATGGGGCGCATCCGCGTGCCCTTCCCGGCGACGGGGATGATGGCCTTGCGGAGCGGCGGTTGTGCGGGCATTGTCGATCTCCCTGGGAACGGCACTTGGGTCGGTGCTCAGCGTAGCAGCCCGCTCCCGCCTTCACAAGCCGGCGGGGCAAAGAGACGGGTCCGAGGGGTCGGCGGGACGGAATCGTTTGCACCGCGGGGCTTCCGCGCCGGGGGTCTCCTGACCCGCTTCCCTTGCCTGCGACGGGGGTTTCCTGACCCGCTTCCCTGGCCCGCGACGGGGGTCTCCTGACCCCCGTCGTCCGGGAGGGGCGAGGGGTGCCTCCGCGGTAGCGTCGGTGGAGCGCCCCCAGCGCGGCGG
>JAWLCQ010000032.1:0-37544 GCA_041687095.1 Phycisphaerae bacterium
CTCTGGTCGAAGCTCAAGACGCACCTGCGCCGCGTCGCGGCACGGACCTTCGACACCCTCTGCGACGCCATCGGCAGCGGGTTGCAGACCATCACCCGGTCCGACTGTGAGGGGTACTTCCAGAACGCCGGATACGCTACGGGCTAACGCATATCGCTCTAGCCTGTCCATGCGAGATGGGCTTGGTCATCCTGCGCCCCACCGCGGGCACCGATTCGAGCCCGGAGTGATGGCCGCGGGCGGGCTGGAGACTGCGTGTTAAGGGTTGGGGTGCGCGGGCGGAATGCTGTGTGCGGGCACAGGAAATGGCATCGCATCCATGGTGGAGCACATGTCGGCGTGTCCACAGAGAATGATCTGTCGCGCAGGCTCGCTACTTGGACGTGGCCTCCACCCGCACCGCCGCCTCCTTCACCGTCGCCGGGACGGTCGCGTACACCCCTAGCGGGGCGGGCGGAAGCGGCTCGACGACTTCGCCTTCCTTGGGCTTGGGACGTGGGGGCGGCCATTTCAGGCGGTACGGCCAGGGCGCCGAGATGTCGCTCTGCTGGCCCTGCCAGGTGAACATCTCCTCCCCGTCCAGCTTCACCTCGATCCGCGCCCACGTGCCCCGCACCAGCACGATGGCCTCCAGCGTGTAGTCCCGGCCTTCCTCCCACCGCTTCAGCGCCGCCGTCTGCCGCACGCTCGGCCCCCCGCGGGCTGCTCGCTCCAGCACCAGCTCCGCCCCCGCCGCCGAACGCGACAGGCCCACCGCGATCTGCGACTCGCCCACCGGCAGGACCAGCCCCGCCGCCGCCCCGTCCGCCACGTGCGGGCACGACAGCTTCGCGCGCACCTGGTAGCTTCCCTTCGTCTCCAGCCCCAGCAGCAGCCGCGCGGGCTGCTTGGGGTTCTTCACGTCGTCCACGACCATCACCACCCCCTGCCGCTGCCACAGGCCCGACACCGTGTGCTCCTTCGGGTCCACCGACGCCAGCAGGTCCGTCCACTCCCCGGCCGCGAAGGGAAGCTCGGGCTTCACCTCGGGGACCGGCGGGGGGATCATTCCCGCTTCCAGCAGCGCCTCGTCAGCCTCGTGCGACGCCAGGAACGCCGCGAACCCCTTCGCCGCCTCCGACGCCTCGGGCGAGACGTACAGGAAGATCGGTTCCGCCAGCGGGTAGCTCCCATCGTTCACCGCCCCGCGCGAGGGCGGAACCGGCTTGGCGCTCTCGCCAACCGGGCGAATCGAGAGCACCTTGATCCCCGCCTTCTCTGGCTCCACCGGGACGGCCGCGAGGTCAATGAACGCGATCCCCCGCGGGTCGCCCGCGATGGCAGCGATCGCCTCGGCAGATTCGAGCTTGCGGTCCATCGCCGCCGCCTTGTGCAGCGGCAGGACGCGGTCCTCGAACATCTTCACCGCCGCCTCCGGCCGCCGCACGCCATAGCGGCGAATGGCCGTGTCCCGCTTCGCCCCCGCCCCCACCGCCGCCAGCACCCGCCAGTCGCCCACCTCGCCGCCGTACACTGCCCGAAGCTGCGCCATCGTCAAATCGTCGCGGAGGTTGGTCGCATGCACAATCACCGCCACCCCCCGCGCCCCAATCCTGTACTCGGTGGGCTTCATCGCCTCCCACCGCTTCCCATGGACCCGCATCGCCCTCTCCCCCACCCCCCCGGGAAGAATCAGCAGGTCCTTGCGCTCCAGAAAGGACCCCACGGCGGCGACTTCGCCGAAGGCGTTGGCGCAAGTCAGCCGCAAGGCTTCTCTCGCCAATGCGCTGGCGCGGCTAAGCGTTGCCATATCACCGTCTCTGACTCCGCATGCCACAGCCGTGGCGACAGGGGCCTTCCCAGACGTGATCGCGGATAGTCTTTCCTCCTCATGATGATCGACACGTTTCCTGGCATATGCGATCTGCTCGTCCGAATAACCGCGGACCACTCTCGCCACCCGCGGATCCGGTATTGGCGTCAAGGCTGCACACACGTCTGCAACGTAATCCGGGGCATCGCGGGCAGGGGAATCCACAGGATACAGAAAGCTGTCGGCGGGCAAGACGGCGAAGGGCCACTCGTTCGCCTCGCCGTCCATCGCTCGCAGGATCCGCACAGCGTAGTCGCACACACGGGTGTACTCCTCGATCCACTGGACCCGGGGCGCGCAGGGGTCGGGGCCAAACGCAACCGGTTGAGGCACCATTCGTTGGTCGTCCAGGGCTGTCTCGAGAGCGGGAAGCGAAAAGTTGTACCCCGGAGTCCGGACGGCGAGAAAGAGCCCCCAGGCACGCTTCTGCGGGTCTTCCTCCTGGCGTATAGCCTCAGCGATCTCGCCCCGCGTCTTCTCGTCCCCCAGTTTCGCAAGCAGGAGGGCAACTGACGTACGTACAGAATGACCAGGGGCCTTGCAGAGGTAGGGGGTTGAGATGCCATTTCCCAAGTCGACGGACACTGGGACAAGCCATGTATCGTATACCTTACGGAGCGCGGGGCAGTCCTCCACCGTCGCGATCGTCCGAAGCACGTCAAAGCCAACACGCGCTCGACTGGAAAGGAACCTATCGCGAGCCTCCCTCCTCACTCTGTCAATCACGCCAACTCCACACACGCTTCGATGCCGGACGAGAAACCAGGTCGAGGCGATCCAAAGATCCTCGTCCGTTGACTCAATCCCATCCTCCGCGATCCGGAGAAGCGAGGGATCCGCCACCTCCGCGAACTGCCGCAGAAGAAACGCACGCACGTGTAGGCTCGGGTGCTCGCAGCCCTGACGTAGCACCTCCTGAATGGGATCGGAGTATCGACTCGCGAGCGATGCCCAATAATCGGGCGCCTCGTGCCCCTCCTGGGCCACGAGATTCAGCCAGGCACACACCTCATCGACCAGCCGGGGTCTGGCCAGATCATCCCGCCCACCGGAACGGACCATCGGGAGATGCCCGTACTGCCGCTTCGCTGCTCTGACCACGCTCCGCCAAGCGTACCCCCTTCGGATAACGTCCTCCAGATCAGCGGGAACCGCCCGGTTCCTTCTCCATCCATCCAAGAGTCGATCTACTTCCGGACCGGCCAGCAGACCTCTGACGAAGTGCATATGATCCGAGAGCCATGCCTGTCCAAGACGCGGGGGAATCCCGAGCATCCTCATGTGCTCCTCGTCGATCGACTTCGCCGCCTTCCTCGCAGTGCCCTCCGGAAGCTCCGTGGCGTGCAGCGCACAGTAGATCTGGGCAATCCGTCTTCGATCCACGTCCCCCGATCCCAGGCACGTCACTGCAAGCTTCTGAATGCCTTCGTGCCTCGAAGCGATGAACTTGTGGAGCACGTAATAGGCCGCCTTCTCGTACCGCTCATCCTGAATATGATGGGCAACCTCATCAAGAACAGGACGACCTCCATAGCGATCCTCAATGGGATGAAGTGCTGGACATCGGAAAGGAGTGCCATCTCCGTGGCTTTGATGGTATTCGCAGAGTTCTTCCAGGTATGCCGACACGACTGCCGACAGAGTCGCCTCTCCTGCAGCATCCGTCCTGGCACCCGTCAGGCCCACAGCGCATATCGCCGTGAGCACAACCATCGTCTCGGCACGCGTCATGTCTCACCACCTACTGACGGAGGCTCCCGTTCTGTGTCATTCTCCATGCACGATACCAACCTGCTTCTCATGCAGACGAATCCCGCCTATCCCAGGCGAAGCCATCAGGTCCTCCGCCCGTTCCCCGGTTGCCGGGTAATCGGCGACTCCGTACCCACTACCCAGTCCGAGTGCATGCCCTAACTCGTGAGCATAGCATTTGTCGTTCGCAACAGCCTTACTCATGATCACACACCGGCCGACGGCACGACCAGCGGCACCCACGCCGTTCGCGAAGTCCCAGAACACGTAGAAGTATACTGTACCGTCTGGTGGAATCCCACAATTGGGCCTCGCGGCGATCTTGGCGTACACGTCAGTCAACGTAGGCACATCCGCCATTTCTTCAGGGATTGTCCAGATCTCACGCTCCAACTTCGTGAGGGACACCGCCCCCTGCTTCTCCCAAGCGTTCTTCATAGTCTGAAAATGAGCCGCTTCGGTCTCTTCCCCTTCAGTCGCGTCATGAGCTGCTTTGATCTCCTCGCCTTCATTCGGGTCATTCGGGTCAGGAGCTGCCGTGTCCTTTGCATAGATGAACTTGACTGATACCGATCGTGTGTTAAACACCGCTATGTTCAACTCGGCAAATGTCGCGTCTGCCTTAAACGCCTTCGCCCCCGTCTTGCCTGCCTGAGTCTGGGATGCTTCCACGTCTGTAGGCGTGTTGGTGACCTCCGTGGTGTTTGGCGCAATCCCAGCAACATTGTCTGCATTAGATCCGTTCTTCATCTTTATCTGGACAGCCTCAACGGCTTCGCCCATTTCGAGAGTACATGCGGAGGATACCGAGCCCTTTCTGACAATCACCCAAGGCACTCCTGGCTCATCGACGCTGCCGATGGGATCAAAGCCCTCTAGCTCGTGTTCAGCCCGCTCCCACCATCGTGCAGTCGCTATTGGAATCTCCAAGATCGCCGTCTGATAGTCCTGAGCCGTCGCCGTGAACACGTACTTGGTAGCCTCTGCTGGGGCTAGAGGAAATCTCCGGGGCGCGAATGTACTAGTATCAAGAGTGTTAAACCCGTAGTCCCATTTCGTCCCTGGCGTAAGCTCCATCGTCTCGCCGTGATCAAACTGTTCGTCCCTACTCCTTGGAGCATCTGTACGAACGTTTATAGTGATCGGCACATCCTCCACGTAATTCGCATCCTCTACAGCCCGCACGGTAAGCAGGAAACCACCCATCGGGTTCGTCCGAAGGACCTGTCCCTGGTTCGCATCCAGAATGAGGGTCTTCCGGTCCTCCACGAGGGCCGCCCAGTGACCCGGGGGTTGATTGACGCCGCCAGCTCCGGGACCGCCAATGTACTTGAGGTTGCCCTCCACCTGCAAGGCGGCGCCGGGAGCGGAAGACGGAGTGAATGCCCGCACGACCTGGATTCTGTCCGCCTCATCGATCTTTCGGACCACCGGGAAGCCCTCGCCGTCTCCCAGCACGTCGACATGCGTACCTCCTTTATAGTCGTCAAACACTTCGCCGTTGGGGGGCGTGAAGATCTTCGACTCGACCACGATGACCCCGCTGCTATCCATGCGTCGAACTGCGTGAGGCGCAGAGATGTCCGGGTTCTGGCTGTCGATCCGGCCGTTCTTCTCGACAGTCCCCGGCTGGTGGCCTACCTGGACGCTATCCTGCGCGACGGCTATGCCGGACGAAAGGATGATCGTCGCGAGCAAGTGGACGGTGCGAGGAATAGGATGCATCTGAATCCTCCCTATTGGTGGTTGAAAGACAGCCTTCTTGTCCGTAATAACTTCGCATAGAGACCTGCCACTGCGGCAAACTCGCGGGCTTCGGCTGGGAAAGCGTCGAGTATCCGGAGACCTTCTTCAGTATCGCCCCCCTCAAACACAGCCACTCCGTATGCGATCATGGCCTTGTACACGAACTCGTTGCAGTTATCGCTCTTTGCCAGCAGTTGCAGCACCCTCAGACCCCGTTCTCGAAGCACCGGGTCCGCGCTGGCCGTCGCAACGTTCCCTGCTGCGTAGGCCGCTCGGGCCGTGGCGAACGAAGGAGATCCCTGTTGGAGTGCCCGCAGACCTCCTGCCGCAGCGAGGTAGGCGTCATATCCTTCCGCCGCTCCGCGGTCCCGGCACAGACACGCAGCCTTCAGATACGTCACGTAGTCCTGCGCCTCGCGGCTGAGCCGACCGCACTCCCCTTGCTGAAGGCGAACAAGCATCTCCACCGCGGCATCGCAATCATCGACAAGGTAGCAGAAGTCTGCTATCAGCACGGCAAGCCTCGCTTTCCCGGCAAAATGGACGAGATCAGTGGGACGTGCGTAGAGATAGCCGCTCTTGGCCGACCACTCCAACCGCGCCACGCTCTCGGACGAGAAGCGGGTTCTGGGTCCCACTTTCAACGTCGCCGTGCATGCCGCCGCTCGCCTGAAGTGCTGCCTGGCGAGTTCTGGGTTGCCTGATACGATGGCCATGAGGCCAGTCAAGCAGGCATTGTTGGTTTCGAGAGCTTGCCAGTATGTTTCGTTTCGGACTGCCTCAATGAGTTCATTTGCCAGGGGTGGAAGCACTGGATTCCGGGTTCCGCCTTCAAGAATGATGGGGCGGAGCGAGTCCGCTTGGGGCGATTGGGTGGCAGGTGACGTCGAGGCAGACGCAGGATGCCACTCCGGCCTGGCACTGCTCAGGACGGCGGGAGCCTGCCTTGCCAGTGTCACCCACTGCCTCTGCTTAGCCAAGTACGTAGTCGCACTTCCTTCGTCCAATGCTTGGTGCATGGCATGCCATGCCAGCGCAAGAAGGGCTTCACCGGTGAAGGTCCCATCTGGGTGTTCCCTGCTTAAGGTGTCGAACCTCATCATGGCGGTTGCTAGGTCGCCCTCCTCAAGAGAGAGAATCCCCAAGCTGTACTCGGCCAACCCAACAAGGTCGCTATCCGGATGGTGCTGGATCAGACGTTCCCACGCTTGTCGTTCGGCACGATGGTCTTCGTTCACCGGAAGGCAGCTGCTCGCCGACGATCCCGCAGGCGCACTCGTCTCACAGTGCCCTGCCTTCCGCGTCCTCACACACCGCGATCTTGTGCTTTGCCAGGTCATGGCAAGGCCTGCAATCGTCTCGTCATGCCACTCTGCCGCTGCATAGCACTGCAGGGAGGCCCAATAGAACTCCCTTGCCTTTTCCCATGCTCCTTGCGCATGTGCAAGTTCCCCTGCCAACTTGAGACCAAACCCAGTCTGGGGGCGGGAGATGGGGCGGATGCGGCGGCGGGGGTCGATGTCCGACGCTCGGGGGCCCACGCCCAGGCGAGCAAGGAGGAGTTCGGCGGCGTCGGGGCGGGAGGTGAGGGCGTAGACGCGGGCCATCGCCAGCGCCATGGCCGCACGCGCGTACTGGGGGGCGTTGGCAGCGGCGACATCGGTGGGGAGGAGGGGCTTGCCGGCGTCGGCGAAGGCGATCAGGAGCTTGAGGCGATCAAGGGCCTCCTTCGTCCGCGGGGCCGCGGCGCCGACGGTGACGGCGGGGGCGCCGCCGCCCGAAGCGCCGGGGGCGGGCTTGCCCGCCGAACCGGCGGTCGAACCGCCGGACGAACCGCCGCTCGCGTCCCCAGCGGGCTTGCCGCTGGAACCGCCCGAGGCGGACGGCCCGCCTGTGGAGGTGACCGAGGGGCCGCCGGAGGCAGCGCCGGGCGGCGGGGCGGAGGCGATGCGGAAGGCGCCCTGGAACGCCTCGGCGGCGGATTTGGGTTGGCCGGTGACGTAGGAGGCGATGCCGATGCGGATGTAGAGGTCGAAGGCGGCCTGCTGCCAGGACTCCGACGCTTGGGCGTCCTTGAGGGCGGGTTCAATGGCGGAGGCGGCCGTGCGGGCGTAGCGGACGGCGGAGTCGGCGTCGAGGAGCGTGTCGAGGTAGATGTCCAGCAGCGCCAGGAACGCCTGGCCGCGCCACGGGCCCGAGGGCGAGTCGCTGATGAATCGCTGCCAGTGCTGTACGGCGGCGGCGTACTGTTTGAGGCCCATCATGCAGTCGCCGATGCGAAGCTCGGCGGGGGTGGCGTACTTGCCCTTGGGGTAGGCGGTGAGCAGTTCCTTGTACTTAAGGGCGGCGTCGGTGAACTTCTCCGCCTTGCGGAGCTTCTCGGCGGATTCGAAGAGATCGCGGCCGATGTCGTCGGGGGTGCGCCATTCGGCGCGGCACTTGCGGAGGGCCCAGATGAAGGTGTCGGCGTAGGGGGCGGGCATCTCCTCCTTCTTCTGGGCGGTGAGGAAGCGGACCATGGCGTCGCAGAGTTTGCGGGCATCGTCGGAGCGGCCCGCGAGGGCGTAGAGGCGGCCGAGCTCGATGGCGGCTTCGGCGGTGCAGGTGTCGGGGAACTCGTCGCGGACGACGATCTCCAGGAGTTCGACGGCCTGCGCGGGCTTTCCGTCGACTTCGGTGGCGAGGGCGTCGGCAATCTGGAGGCGGTAGCGGTTGGCGTTGAGCGTGGAGTGCTTACCGAGCTTCTTCCACAGTCCCTGGGCCTTGCGGCGAAGGGCGGGGTTGGTGGGGTCGGAGGCCCAGACGCAGCGGGCCTGGAGGTGGGCGGCTTCGACCTGGGCCCATTCGTACGGGGCCTTGAGAAGGGGCGTGGAGAGTTCGACGGCCTTTTCGTAGTTGCCCTGATAGAAGGCCCGCCAGGCGTCGGACTGCTGCTGGTGGATGCGGGAGACGGCCTCGTCCTCGCCCGCTGCCAAAGCAACGGCGGCAGAGAAGCACACGCACAGCAGCGCAATACAGGCGCGCTCGGTGAACCCACCCATGATGACCCAGCCTCTGACGGCCGAATTTGGTGACTACCTCGCCTGGATGCCGAACCAAGCGAACCACCCGAGTTGAAAGACGACTCCCGAAGACCCGTAACCCACAAGGTCTTTTACTGGTAGTTGCCACTGCTGTCAACAAGAAGATAAAGAAGATGAAGAACAATGAAGATGGATATTCTGAGAACTCCCGGTGTGGGGTGCAGTCGCCATCGTTTCCGAAGGGGTTTCCGCGATCATCGTACCCAATTGTTTTCTTGGAGGAACGCCGAGGACGCTCCCTTCCCCCTCCCCTCACACCGCCGGCAGGGCCGCCACCGCCCCGGCGGTGTCGGAGAGGTCAAGGTGGGTGTAGATGTTCATCGTCAGGCGGATATCGCTGTGGCGCATGAGCTTCTGGGCGACACGCCGCTGCGGGCCAGGAGGGTCGCGAACGTGTGGCGCAGGCAGTGGACGTCCAGCGTCCGCCCCTGGCGGTCGGTCTCGGCGATGCCCCTTCGACAGGCTCAGGGCAAGCCGCGGCCGCGAGGTCGGCGTCGAAGACGCGGGTGAAGTTGGACGGCACGTCGAAGACGAACTCCCCGGCATCGTCGCCAAGGTCCCCCAGGTGGCGACGGAGTGCCTCGGCGAGGTCGCGGCGGAGCGGGAGCACGGCGCTGCGGCCGCTCTTGGCATGGCGGCCCTCGATGTGCACGCAGGGATGCTCGGCGTCGAGGTCCAGGCCCGACACCGGCAGGGTCGCCACCTCCCCCTTCCGCAGCCCGGTCATGATCATGAAGCGGTACAGCAGCGCCCGCTCGCGGCCCAGCCGCCGCAGGTGGTCCTTCACCTCCTGACGCACGTTCGCCAGGGGCTTGCCGCGGTTCTTGCCACGGCGGACCGTCAGCGCCTCGGTCAGCAGCCGCTCCTTCGCCGCCGCCAGCAGCCGCACGATCTCCTCCTCCGTCAGGGCGCGGCGCTTGCGGGCGGGCTCGACCTCCTCGGCCTTGGGCAGCCCGGCGAGGGGGTTCGTCGTCAGGCGACGCTCGGTGACGCACCAGTTGCACAGCGCCAGGATGGCCGCCCGGTGCACGTTCACCGTTCTCGCCGCCAGGGGGAGGGACTTGGGGTCCTGCGGGTCGCGGGGCATCGAGGCCGTGCGGTCCATCCAGCGCTGCACGGTATGGCGGTCGCCGAGGAGGTCGCCAACCGCCCCGGGCGCATCGGGCCGCGGAGGATCAAGCGCGACTGCCAACGCTACCCGAAGATGCGCGACCCGCTCGATGCGCTGCGACAGAAATCGCTCTCGACGTAGAGACCTGACTGCGCGATACTTACAGACGGCAGTGCCATTCGGGGCCTCACCTGCTCTGTCTCGACCCTCTGTTCCGGGGCCTCCCGGGGGCAGCCGTGCCCCCGAGCATGCGATCTTTCTTGGTAGACGACGGATCGACCCCGGACCGACCGCCGCGGATCGGGCCGGTTCCCAAGGGTCGAGACAGAGCAGGCCTCACCCGAATCCGAATCGCACGAATGCAGAGATCGCACGGAGGCCCCAGGATGGTCCAGGGCTTAACGTTCCTTCGCGTGCAGGACAACGGCGTCACAGATAAGGACCGAGCACAGCCAGCAAGCCTTGGTGGCCCCGGTACACCGTCGTACACAATTGCCCCCGCAAGAGGCGGTGCATGCTCTTTGTGCTTCGTACCGGAATGCGACCAAGTTCTCGCCGTCGTTGCCGGACGAAAGCGGGCACGGTAGAATTCGGGGCCTCTATCGTGCCGCAACCTGCGAACATCACCGGACCCGCCGAGAGCACCAGCCCCTGGAATCTGCATGAAGACCAAAGGACAGATCGAGGCCGAGATCAGCGAGGCCATCATCAAGTTCGAGCGTGAGTACATGGGTCGCGGCCCCGAGGAGACCCGCAGCTACCTACTCGGCGACATGATCCTCGTGCGTCTGCGCGGCGTGCTGACGCCGGCCGAGAGGCAACTGGCGGATTCGTCGGACTACAGCGAAGGCGGCCGCCTGGTCAAGCAGGTGCGGATGCAACTGCTGGAGAAGGCCCGCTCGCTCCTGGAGGCGATCGTGTACGACATCACCGGTCGGCGGGTGGCGAGCCTGCACACGGACATCAGCACGAGGACGGGCGAGCGCATCATCGTGTGGACGCTCGACGGGGTCGTGGACTGCCGCCCCAGTGAGGGCCGTCCGTAGCAGACGGCCCCCCGCCGCCCCCCCATCGCTCTGAAGCTCGCGATGGACGTGGTCGCAATGCCCACCGCCGATTGTCGCGGTCCATGGAATCCGCGTCGTTTCCGCGAGCACGACGGCGGACAGCGCAGCGGTGACACCCCGGGTTGCAGGGCGCAGCAGGCTGTCGTGGCACGGGCATCTCGCCCGTGCCACGCATACCCGAGACGCCCATGCCACAATCCTCTGCTGCACCCCGGATTCCAGACGTGTGCAAGAAGGGGTTGACTGGGCGGCGGCGGGAGGGTATAAGGCCGCGAGACGATCAGGCGTATGGCAGGCAAGGCAGGAAGCGCCCAAGGCGCTTGCTTCGAGTCGGCCGGACGATGGGCAAGAGAAACCGCGTCCGGCTTTTTTTGTCTCGTCACCGCCTGAACCGCCGCATCCGCAGCGATGCCTGCGGAGGATAGGCAAGATAACGTAGAGGCAGATTGACAGGGGGTCGCCACCGGGCGACCTGCTGAAGACATAGGCCGGTCAGCAGCGATGCCACGCGCGCTGCTGCCGGCTTTTTTGTTGCGCCTGGGGCTCGGCCCGTGGCCCTGTGTCGGGCGGCGCCGGCAGCGAGATCCGCCAGCCTCCCCCGGCATTCTCAAAACGCAGGGAATGTTACACGCTGGACAACAGGGAGACGGAAGATGACTGATTCCGCAATGTTCGCATCGACGGAGAAGGGGTTTGTCCTTCACAAGAGAGGCAAGGTGCGCGACGTCTACATGCCGAATGAGCACTCGCTGCTGATCGTGGCGTGCGACCGCATCTCGGCGTTCGACCATGTCCTGCCCACACCGATACCGGACAAGGGCCGGATGCTGACACAGATGTCCAACTTCTGGTTCGCCGCGACGCAGCACCTTGTCCCCAACCACATCCTCGATCCCGATCCGGGCCCGGAACTGTTCCCCGAGGTGGATTGGTACTACGAGGCGCTTCGGCACCGAACGGTGCTGGTGCGCCGAACGGCGCCGCTGACCATCGAGGCCATCGTCCGCGGATACCTCGCCGGTTCGGGATGGAAGGAGTACCAGCGGAGCGGCACGATCTGCGGGCTCCCGCTCCCGGCGGGCCTTCGGGAGTCCGAACAGCTCCCGGAACCGATCTTCACGCCCTCCACGAAGGCGACGTCTGGACACGACGAGAACATCTCCTTCGAGGTCGCCGCGGAGACCGTCGGCGGCGAACTGGCCCAGCGCGTGCGGGCGCTGAGCCTGGCGCTATACCGCTTCGCGGCCGACTACGCCCGCCAGCGGGGGATCATCATCGCGGACACGAAGTTCGAGTTCGGGCTGACCGAGGAGGGCGACCTGCTGCTCATCGACGAGGCGCTGACGCCCGACTCGTCCCGCTTCTGGGACGCCTCGACCTACGAGGTCGGGCGGTCGCAGGACAGCTACGACAAGCAGTTCGTGCGCGACTACCTCGACTCCATCGGGTGGGACCGGGAGCACCCGGTGCCCCCCCTGCCGAATGACATCGTCGCCGGGACCGCCAGGAAGTACCGGCAGGCCATGGAGAGCCTGCTCGGTGAGCAATAGCGAAGGATAACGATGAACGTGAATGAGCTTCTTGCAGTCGCCACACTACCCGCGGATGTGGCACGGGTCCTGCGCAGCGCCCGATCGGTGACCGTCGCACGGGGGATCGATGACCTGGAGGCCCTGGCGTGCGGCCAGAGCACGGTGCAGTCCTCGACGGTATCGTACGAGCTGCCGGACGCGTCGTGGGTCGACGAGGTCGACGTCGTGCGCCTCAAGAACGGGATCGGCGCGAACTACCGCGACCCGTACATGCGCCGCCGCGACCCCGACTGCATGGTCGTCGCGGACGCGAAGCCCTCGGACAAGCCCCGGTTCGTCGATCGCTTCGGCTATGAGTTCTCGGAGCTGAAGCGGGAGACCTTGGACTGGCTGCAGCGTCAGGACCTGGCGGTCTTCGCCTTCGAGATGGGGCGCCCGGGGCTGGGCGCGGACGCCCTGGCGATCTGCCCCGCCAACGCGGGGTTCTTCGCCTTCGGCCTGGGCCTGCTGCAGGGCGCGGTGGACGTCGAGGCGCTGGGCCGCCCGTTCCAGCCCGCAACGATCATCTACGTCGCCCCACCGTTCCGGCACACGCACTTCGATGGCAAACAGGTCGTGGTGCACGACCGTTCCGGTGTGCACGAGATCTTCTCGTACAACCTCTACCCAGGCCCCAGCGCCAAAAAGGGCGTGTACGGGGCGCTCATCGAACTCGGGGAGCAGCAGGGCTGGGTGACCACCCACTGCTCCACGGTCCGCGTCATGACGCCCTATGACAACCTGGTGACCTTCATGCACGAGGGGGCCAGCGGCGGCGGCAAGAGCGAGATGCTGCAGCAGCCGCACCGCCTCCCGGACGGCCGATTGCTGATGGGCCGCAACACCGTCACGGGCGAGAAGCGTTACCTGGAGATCCCACGCACGTGCGACCTGTTCCCGGTGTGCGACGACATGGCGCTGTGCCATCCCTCGATCCAGAGGCCCAACGGCAAGCTCACGGTGACCGACGCGGAGAGCGGCTGGTTCGTGCGGGTCGATCACATCCGGGAGTACGGGACGGACCCGGACCTGGAACATCTCACGGTTCATCCAGGGCGGTCGCTGCTGTTCCTGAACGTTCGGGCGGTGGTGGGCGGGACCGGGCTGATCTGGGAGCACATCGAGGATGCCCCGGGGCAGCCCTGCCCGAACCCCCGCGTGGTGGTGCCGCGCGAGATCGTCCCCAACGTGATCCACGAGGCCCTGCAGGTGGACATCCGCTCCTTCGGGGTGCGCACGCCCCCCTGCACCCGCGAGCACCCGAGCTACGGCATCCTGGGCATGTTCCACATCCTGCCCCCAGCCTTGGCGTGGCTGTGGCGCCTGGTTGCGCCCCGCGGGCACGCCAACCCCAGCATCGTGGACACCGAGGGCATGACCAGCGAGGGCGTCGGCAGCTACTGGCCGTTCACCATCGGCAAGCGGGTCGCCCAGGCCAACCTCCTGCTCCGCCAGTTCCAGAGCACGACGGAGACGCGGTACGTCCTGACGCCCAACCAGCACATCGGGGCGTGGGAGACGAGCTTCATGCCCCAGTGGCTGATGCGCGACTACCTGGCGCGGCGCGGGTTGGCGCAGTTCCGGTCGGACCAGATCGTCCCGTCGCGCTGCCCCCTGCTCGGGTACGCGCTGCAGAACATGCGGATCGAGGGCACCTCGATCCACCACTGGTTCCTCGAGGTCGACACGCAGCCCGAGGTGGGCTCCGAGGCGTTCGACGCAGGGGCCCGGATCCTGGCGGACTTCTTCCACCGGGAGTTGCACAGGTTCCTTCAGCCCGAACTCGACCCCGACGGGCGGGAGATCATCGAGTGCTGCCTCGCCAACGGATCCGTGGAGGAGTACGAGGCCCTGATGCCCGGTGTGGACCGAAAGGACTCGCACGTTGCCCAGCCGGTACTCGTCTGAGCCCAAAGCACCCGTAACGGAGGCCTTGCGCCACGCCGCCGCCGTGCTGCGCACCGGCGGCACGGTCGCGTTTCCCACGGAGACCGTGTACGGCCTGGGCGCCAACGCGCTGGACGCCCGCGCCGTCGCGCGGGTCTTCGAGATCAAGGCCCGACCGCGATTCGACCCCCTGATCGTACACGTGTGCTCGATGGCGCAGGCGGGGCGGGTGGTCCGGGAGTGGCCCGGCGCGGCGGCGGAACTCGCGCGGCGGTTCTGGCCTGGACCGCTGACGCTGGTTCTGCCCAAGAGCAACGACATCCCGGACATCGTCACGTCCGGGCTGCCGACGGTCGCAATGCGCATGCCGGACCATCCCCTGGCGCTGGCGCTCCTCGCGGAGGCCAACCTGCCCATCGCCGCCCCCAGCGCCAACCGGTTCGGGAGCATCAGCCCGACCCGCGTCGAGCACGTGCGAGCGCAGTTGGGCGAGGACGTGGACGTGGTGCTGGACGGTGGCCCCTGCCGGGTCGGGATCGAATCGACGATCGTGTCCCTGACGGGCGACGCCCCCCTTCTGCTGCGCGCCGGCGGCACAGCGGTGGAGGAGATCGAGAGCGTCCTCGGTCCCGTGCAGCGGCCCAGCACCGACCCGAGCCGCCCGGCGGCGCCGGGGCAGTGCCCGCGGCACTATGCGCCACGAACGCCCCTGATCCTCCGCGAGGACGACGGGGCCCTGCCGGTCCTGCCCCGCACCGGACTGCTGACGCTGTCTCCACCGCACGAGCCGGGTCGCTTCGCCGCCGTCGAGGTGCTCTCCGGGAGCGGCGAGTTGCGGGAGGCGGCGGCCAATCTCTTCGCCGCGCTCCACAGGCTCGACGCGATGGGCCTCGACCGCATCCTTGCGGTCCGGGTGCCCGACGCGGGCCTGGGACTGGCGATCAACGACCGCCTTCGGCGCGCCGCTCACGCCCCGACGGACGTCGCAGACGACAGGAGCGCCCCATGAGATACACCATCCTGCTGGCGTCGGTGGTGATCCAGGTCTGCCTGGGCGGTGTGTACGCCTGGAGCGCCCTGGTGCCCGCGATGGAGAGCACGCTCGGCCTGAGCATCGCCCAGACGCAGATCATCTTCGGGTGCCTGTTCGGTGCGTTCACGCTCTCGATGGTCCTGGCAGGCAAGCTGCTCGCCCGCTTCGGCCCGCGCATCCTCGCCGGCGTCGGGGGCCTGCTCTTCGGTGTGGGGTACATCGTCGCCTCGTACTCGGGCGGTTCGTTTCCGCTGATGCTGCTGGGGATCTCCCTGTTCGCCGGGGTCGGAACGGGCGCGGGGTACGTATGCCCCCTGACGACCTGCATGAAGTGGTTCCCCCACCACCGGGGCCTCGTGACGGGGATCGCGATGGCCGGGTTCGGCGGCGGCGCCGTCCTCCTCTCCGCCCTCGCCGAGCAACTGCTCTCCAACGGGATGCACGTACTCGTGTTCCTGCGCTGGATCGGGCTGAGCTACGGGGCGGCCCTTCTGGCTTCCGCGGCCGTGCTGCGTTGGCCGGCCTCGAGCGAGGCGGCACGCGTGCGCCCCGCCCCCCCGATCCGGATCCTCGTGCGGGACCCATTCTTCCTGTCGCTCATCCTCGGAATGTTCTGCGGGACCTTCGCAGGGATGCTCGTCATCGGCAACCTCAAGCCGATGGCGCTGGCCGTCGGGATCCCCGCCCTGTCCGCCACCGTCGCCGTCAGCGTCTTCGCCCTGGGCAACGCCTCGGGCCGCATCACGTGGGGATGGATCTGTGACCGCACGGACGAGCGGATGATCCCGCTCACACTCGCCGCCCTCGCCCTCCCGCTGACGCTGCTGGCGTGGGCGGATTCGTCGGTGCTCTTCATCCTGCTCACCTTCGCGGTAGGGTTCGGGTTCGGAGCGTGCTTCGTCGTGTACGCCGCGCAGGTGGCGTCGCGGTACGGGATGGCGCGCGTGGGGACGGTGTACCCCCTCGTCTTCCTGGCGTACGGGCTGGCGGGAGTCGCCGGTCCCCCGCTGGGCGGGTGGCTGTACGACAGCACGTCCAGCTACACCCCCGCCGTCATGCTGAGTTGCGGTGTCGTTGGTGCGGGCCTCCTGGGCAGCGTGTGGCTGCTGAGGAGAGCGAAAGTGTCCCGCAACTGGTTGTTCGCTGACAGAGAGCCCCACGCCCACGTGGGGCGGAATCCACAGGAGACTCACACATGACTCAGGCAGGACCCGTCGTATCCATCGTCATGGGCAGCAAGTCGGACCTGGACGTGATGTCCGAGGCCGCCGCCGTGCTCCAGGAGTTCGGAATCTCGCATGAGCTGCGCGTCATCTCCGCGCACCGCACCCCGGACCGGGCGCACGCGTTCGGCCGGGGGGCGAAGGAGCGCGGCACGAAGATCATCATCGCCGGTGCCGGCAAGGCCGCTCACCTCGCGGGCGTCATGGCGTCGCTGACCACGCTCCCGGTGATCGGCGTTCCCATGCCCACGTCCGATCTCGGCGGGCTGGACTCGCTGCTCTCGACGGTGCAGATGCCCGGGGGCATCCCCGTGGCGACGACCGCCATCGGCAAGGCGGGAGCCCGCAACGCCGGCCTGCTCGCCGTCGCAATGCTCGCCCTCGCCGACAGCGCGCTCGCCGCCAGGCTGGACCAGGCCCGCGAGAAGATGCGCCAGGAGGTCGAGCAGGCCGACGAGCAGTTGCAGGCAAGCACTCCGGCACGTTGAGCCACGCGTGACAAGTTCGCAGGAGTGTTCCATGAGTACCAGGAGTAACCAGGGAATGACCACCGGAAACCGCATGTTCCTCAGCGGCAACGAGGCCGTTGCGCACGCTGCGCTCGATGCAGGCGTCGCCCTCGCGACGGGCTACCCGGGCACACCGAGCACGGAGATCCTCGAGCACTTCAGCGCCATTGGCGGCCGGGCCCAATGGGCCCCCAACGAGAAGGTGGCCCTCGAGGTTGGCGTGGGGGCGGCGTTCGGCGGCGTGCGAACGCTGGTGACGATGAAGCACGTGGGCGTGAACGTCGCTGCCGATCCGCTCTTCACGGCCGCTTACACCGGTGTCCGAGGCGGGCTGGTGCTCATCAGCGCCGACGATCCGGGCATGGCGTCGAGCCAGAACGAGCAGGACAACCGGCACTTCGGCCGAGCGGCCGGTGTGCCGATCCTCGAGCCCTCCGACAGCCAGGAGGCCTACGACATGATGGCGCTGGCGCTGGAGCTGAGCGAGCAGTTTGGTTCGTTGTTCATCCTGCGGATGACGACGCGGATCTGCCACAGCAAGACGGTCGTGGAGCGGCGAGCGGTGCCGGCGCCCGACCGCAAGGCCCACTTCGAGCGCGACATTCCCGGGCTGGTGATGATCCCCGCCTTCGCCCGCGCGGCCCACAGGAGGCTGCGGGAGCGGCTGGGGCGGGTCACGGAATGGGCCGAGTCCGCCGAGGTCAACCGAGTGGTCGACGGCGACCGCTCGCTGGGAATCATCACCAACGGCATCAGCTTCCAGCACGTCCTCGAAGCGATACCCGGTGCGATGGTGCTCAAGCTCGGGATGACCTATCCCCTGCCGCGGCAGGCCATCACCGCATTTGTGAACCGCGTCGACCGGTGCGTCGTCGTCGAGGAGGGCGACCCCTTCCTCGCCGACAGCATTCGGGCGATGGGTCTGGACGTGGAGGACAAACCGGAGATGTACCGCTTCGGGGAGCTGAACGTGCAGCGGGTCCGCCGCATCCTCTCCGGCGACACCAGCCCGGAACCCGTCCCCCCCAAGGGCAAGCCTCCCCAGTTGTGCGTCGGCTGTCCGCACCGCCAGACGTTCGAGCTGCTCAGTCAACTGGGCTGCATCGTGACAGGCGACATCGGCTGCTACACGCTGGGCGTGCTGCCGCCGTTCAACGCGATCGACACGTGCGTGTGCATGGGCGCTAGCATCGGGGTGGGGCTGGGCCTGCGGCACGTCCTGCCCGAGGAGGAGGCCCGCAAGGTCGTCAGCGTCATCGGCGACAGCACGTTCCTGCACAGCGGTCTGACGGGGATCGTCGAGATGGTCTACAACCGCCCGAGGACCGGGCACACGGTGATCGTCCTGGACAACGCCACCACTGCGATGACCGGGATGCAGGAGCACCCCGGGACGGGACGGGCGCTGAATCACAGCCCGGCCCCGCAGGTCGTCATCGAGGACGTCGTCCGCTCCATGGGCGTGGACTCTGTCGAGGTGCTGGACCCGGTGAAGCAACGGGGCGCCCTGGAGAAGGCGATCACGGACGCGGTCGCGTCCAGCGACCTGCGCGTCATCATCTGCCGCCGGCCGTGCATCCTGGCGGCCGCGAAGCACAAGGCGGCTGAGCAGCCGGTTGCGGCCCCCGTGGAGTGACGCCGCACGGTCGCAGTGGCTTGGTGGTGGAGGGTCCCTCCGCCGTCCCCCCCCGAGCACCACGGCAGGTCGCCAGGAGAGTCAGGAGTACCCCAGCCCGGAGCACCGGGCATGGAGATGACATGAAAACAAACGAGACGATCAACATCGTGTTCGCCGGGCTGGGCGGCCAGGGCGTCCTCACGAGCAGCGACATCTGCGCCGAGGCCGCTTTCCGAAGCGGACAGGACGTGAAGAAGGCCGAGATCCACGGGATGAGCCAACGGGGCGGGTCGGTCACGAGCGACGTGCGCATCGGCGGCAGGATCCGGAGTCCCATGGTCCCCGAGGGCCACGCCGACTTCCTCGTCGTGCTCTCCGCCGACCAGGTGGAGGTCGTCCGCCACCAGTTACGACCGGGCGGGGTGCTCCTCTCGGCGGCGGCAATCGACCCGAAGCGCCTCCCCCACCCCAAGAGCCTCAACGTCGCCCTGCTGGGCCTGCTGAGCACGCATCTACAGATCAGCACGCTGATCTGGCTGGACGCGATCCGGGCGAACCTGCCTCCGCACGCGTACGAGGCGAGCGAGCACGCCTTCCTGCTGGGACGCTCCCTTGCCCCGAAAACCGCCTGAAGCGCCCCGGCTGACACGATGGGGCACGTGACAAGCCCCGCAGGAGTGTGCCGTGCAACCGGAACGCAGACTGCCGCTGCCGGAGGATGAGCGATGGACCACGAGGAGCGGCTGAGGAGGCACATCGCCGATCTCATCTCGGCGTTCGAGCGGGAGCAGATGTCGCTTTCGCCGGTCTCCGTCTCACTCGCCCTGCATCCCAACTCGCTCGAGGTGACGCTGTGCGGGGCGGTCCGCCCTGCGGAACTGGCCCTCGCGCGGGATGGGGAGATGGCCAGGCTGCTGGAGCGTTTCTACGCTGCGGCGTTTGACGCATGCAAGGGCGAACTCGAGCAGGCCGTCGCCAGCATCCTCGGGCGCGACATGACCCGCTCCAAGCTGGCCATAGACCCCCAGTCGGGAGACGGGGTCCTCCTGTTCGCCCTGGGCGAAGCCCGCCCGCCCACGAGCACAATGCACGCGGTGCGGTACGTGGGAACGAAGAGTCCTGAGAAATAGGATACGACTGTGGAAGAAGAGATTGGAGCGGATACTGACGCCGGGAACAGTCGCGTGGAGTCCTCCAATGGATCCGGGCAGGTACGGGACTGGCACGTCCTGAGCCCCGACCAGGTGCAGCAGGCGCTGGATACCGATCGGGCGCGCGGGCTGTCGGGCGAGGAGGCCCGCAATCGCCTCACCGTCCACGGTGAGAACCGCCTGCCCGAGGAGCCGCCCCGCTCGCGCTGGCGGCTGTTCCTGGACCAGTTCAAGGGCTCGCTGGTCCTGGTGCTCATCGGAGCGGCCGTGCTGGCCGCGGTGGTGGGCGACGCCAAGGACGCCGTGGTGATTCTGGCGGTTGTCGTGGTCAACGCCGTCCTCGGATTCATCCAGGAGCACCGCGCCGAGCAGTCCCTCGCTGCGCTCAAGAAGATGCTCGCCCCGGAGGCGGAGGTCCGTCGCGACGGGACGACCCGCATGCTCCCTGCCCACGAACTGGTGCCGGGCGACATCGTGCTGCTCGACGCCGGCGACCGCGTCCCCGCGGACGGTCGTGTGCTCACAGCCCATGGGCTGGAGGCGGACGAGTCGTCGCTGTCGGGCGAGTCCCACACCGTCGGCAAGCGCCCGGCGGCATTGACCGACCCGGCGACCGTGCTCGCCGAACGCCACAACATGCTCTACCTCAACACCGTCGTCACCCGCGGACGCGGGGAGATGATCGTCACCGGCACCGGGCCCCACACCGAGATGGGCCGCATCGCCGCCATGCTCGCCACGTCCGACAAAGTCCCCACCCCGCTGCAGACCCAGTTGGACGCTATGGGCAAGCGGCTGGCCGTGATCGCGTCGGTGGTCATCGCCGTCATGCTCATGCAGAACCTGCTGCGCGACGAGCCGCTGGTGGCCATGGTGATGACCGCGATCTCGCTGGCGGTGGCGGCGATCCCCGAGGGGCTGCCCGCCGTCGTCACGGTGACGCTGGCGCTGGGCCTGCACCGCATGGCAAGGCGGAGGGCGCTGGTCAAGCGACTGGCAGCCGTGGAGACCCTGGGCTGCACCTCCGCCATCTGCACCGACAAAACCGGCACGCTGACCCTCAACCAGATGACCGCGCGGGCCCTGCACTACCGCGGGCACGACCTCCGCGTCAGCGGCGAGGGGTACGAGGCGAAAGGCGCCGTCGAGGCCCCGCCGGAACTGGACCTGGGACCGCTCCTCGTCCCGTCCTCCTTGTGCAATGACGCCCACGTCCGCTCCGGACAGGTCGTCGGAGATCCCATGGAGGGCGCGCTGCAGGTGCTGGCGGCGAAGGGCGGGCTGGACCCCGATGCCCTTCGGGACCACCTTCCGCGCATCGCCGAGTTGCCCTTCGACTCCGCCCACAAGCTCATGGCGACCTTCCACCTCGAGGCCGACCGGGTCCGCCTGTTCGCCAAGGGCGCCCCCGACGTCCTGCTCGACCGCAGCAACAGGTATCTCGCGGAGAACGGGGAGATGCCCTTGGACGCCGCCGATCGCAAGGCACTGGCGGCCGCCAACGAGGCGCTCGCAGGGAAGGGGCTCCGCGTGCTCGGGGTCGCCGTGTCCGAGATCCCCGCGGCCGACTTCGATCCTGCGGGCGACCTGATGGCGCGGGTCAGCAACCTCACCTACGTCGGGCACGTGGGGCTCATGGACCCACCGAGGCCCGAGGCGCGGGACGCGATCCACCTTTGCCGTCAGGCGGGGATCCAGGTGAGGATGATCACCGGCGACCAGAAGATCACCGCCGCCGCCATCGCCCGCGAGTTGCACATCGAGGGAGAGGCGCTTACCTCGTCCGAGTTGGACGCCTTGGACGACGGGGCGCTCCGGGATCGCATTGATGGCATCGGCGTGTTCGCCCGGGCCACACCGGAGCAGAAGGTCCGGCTGGTCAAGGTGCTCAAGTCCCGCGGGCACGTCGTGGCCATGACGGGCGATGGCGTGAATGACGCCCCGGCCCTCAAGTCCGCCGACATCGGGGTCGCGATGGGCATCACGGGCACGGACGTCGCCAAGGAATCCGCCGCCATGGTGCTCACGGACGATAACTTCGCATCCATCGTCTGCGCGGTCGAGGAGGGGCGGACGATCTACGACAACATCGTCAAGTTCGTCCGCTTCCAGCTCTCGACGAACTTCGGGGCGCTGCTGTCGGTCTTCACCGCGCCCTTCCTGGACCTGCCGCTGCCCTTCAACCCGATCCAGATCCTCTGGGTGAACATCATCATGGACGGCCCGCCAGCGATGGCGTTGGGCGGGGACGGGACGCGGCCCGGGGTGATGCAGGAGCCCCCGCGGCCGCTGCACGCACGGATCCTCACGCTTCACCGGATCGCCCACCTCGCGGTCTTCGGGATCATCATGGCGGCGGGGACGCTGGGGTTGCTGTGGTGGGCGAGGCAGCACGGTGATCCCGCGCGGGCCGAGACGCTGGCGTTCACGGCATTCGTGCTGTTCCAGATCTTCAACGTCTTCAATGCGCGGTTCGAGCACCGTTCGACGTTCAACCGGCACTTCCTGAGCAATCGCTGGCTTTGGCTGGCCCTCCTGGGCGTCGCGCTGCTCCAGATGCTGGCGGTGCACTGGGGACCAGCCCAGCGGGTGTTCGGCACGACGGGGCTCGGCGTGGCGGACTGGCTCCTCGCCGCCGCGGTGGCCGCGTCCATCCTGCTCCTGGAGGAAGCCCGCAAACTGGTATGGAACTGCTGCGTCAACAGGCGGCGAAAGGCCTGATCGGCCCATGGTAGAGCCGCTCCGCCTGGAGTGGCGTTCATCCAGGCCAGATGCAAGACCCTCATCCGTGTGCCGGAGTGCCCCCCCCCAGCCCGCCGAAACCCTCTGCCCCCCCCCCCGGCCTCGCGCGGGAGAATGCTCGCGTTCCACACCGAGGACACGCACGAGCTGTATCATCTCAAGGAGGATCCCCGGAACACGAGAACCTGTTCGGGCACCCCGAGTACGGCGGGGTCGAACGAGATCTGCTGATGAGGATAATCCCGGTGCTCTTCCCCAGGTCCCTCAGCGGATGGATGTCTCACACGCCAGGGTGCCGCCCACTCTGGCTGCGCATGTCTTCATGAGTCCGATCCGGGTCCCGGGCCCGGCGACTCGGCAATTCCTTACTTTGGCCGGTCTTTAGCAATTGTCATTATCAGCCATGCATGGTATCGTGTGGCCCGTGAGGCGTCAGATTCCGACTCGTCGGATGGGTGGCCTGTGTGCCGCATGCACGGACGGGCCACGACAGGATGAGCTAAGATCGGTTAGTGAGTTGTCCCCCGACCCACATTGGTACTGAGTGCGGTTGGATTGCGCGTTCGCGTTGCATAGAAAGGGAGAAGCTATGCTCAAGTCGGTGCGTGAGCAGGACGGTCACGTCGCGCTGCTGGAATCCCTGGAGCCCCGTATCCTTCTGTCCGCCGGGGACCTGACGGTCTCGGAGGTCCTGGCCCCGTCGGCGATCGGTCTGGCGGAGACCTTCCGGCTGTCATGGACAGTGCGGAACGCCGGTTCCGAAACGGCCTCCGCGCCGTACGGGTACTGGTTCGACGCCTTCGCGTTCTCGACCGATCCGCAATGGGGAGAGGATCGGTCCCTGGGGTACGAGTACTGGTGGAGCAGCCTCTCCGCCGGCGGAACCTATACGTTCACGGTGGATCTGCAGTTGCCCCCCGACCTTCCGGTTGGGGCGGGATATCTGCTGGTAAAGGCCGATGCCGGGAACTATGCCCCCGAGGCTGACGAGGCGAACAACGTGTTCGCCCATCCGGTGAACGTGCTCCAGCCGGACGTGGACCTCCAGGTGACGGCGACGAGCGCGCCGGGCGTGGCGGGACTCGGGGAAATGATCGATATCTCCTGGACGGTCACCAACACCGGGAGCGAGGCGGCGGTCGCCGAATGGTACGACTCGGTCTACCTGTCCGCGGACCCCGCGCTGGGCGCGGACGACGTGGAGCTGATCTGGGAAGCGGCTGGGTGGGCATCGCCGCTGCCCGGGGGCGGGTCGTATCAGACCACGACGCAGGCGTGGATCCCCAACACCGCCCCGACAGGCGCCGTATATCTGCTGTTTGCCGCGGACACCCGCCGCGGGGGGGGCGGCGGAGAGGAAATGGGCGATCCCGAGGCGTTCACAGGTGTGCAACCGGAGACCAACGAGGACAACAACGTCACCGCCCGCGCGATCACGCTGACGAGCCCGGACGTGGACCTGGAACTGGCGGGGGCGGACGCACCGACCGACCTGCATGCCGGGGGCACCGCCGTCGTGGGATGGACCGTGCGGAACACCGGGAGCGAAGCCGCGACCGCGGAGTATCGCTCGGACAACGTCTACTTCTCCAGCGACGCCGTATGGGACAAGTGGGACACCTGGCTGGCCGGGGAAAGCTTCTACGAGGAGCCCGTCGTTGCGGGGGGAAGCTACACGGTCGGCGATGTGGTGCTGCCGCTGTCCGACCGCCTCCCCCCCGGACCGGGGTGGCTGATCTTCGTCACCGACGCCTACGGAGAGCAGCCCGAGACGGACAAGGGCGACAACCAGCTCGCGGTTCCCGTCACGGTCCACCCGCCGGACGTGGACCTGGAGATCACGAGCATCTCGGCGCCGAGCGTGGGCAATCCCGGGCAGACCGTCAACCTTTCGTGGACCGTACGAAACAACGGGGGACAGCAGACGACGCGGACCTACTGGTACGATTACGTCTATCTCTCCACCGACGACGTGTGGGACGAAAACGACACGTACATCGCTGCGAGGACGCGCTCGGGGGCCCTGGGGGCGGGAGCCTCGTACACCCTCAGTAGTTCCGTCGGGAGAATCCCCTCCGCAACGCCGGCGGGTGCGCACTACCTGCTGTTCGTCACCGACGATGGCAACCTCCAGCCCGAGAGCGATGAGACGAACAACGTATACGCTCACCCCATCGCGATCTCCCCATCCAACCTGTCGATCTCCAGCGTTACCGCGGTCCCGGAGGCGGGTCCCGGGGACAGCGTGACACTGGAGTGGACCGTGGCGAACAGCGGATCGGGCGGCAGCGGTTCGCGGTATGACGCGGTGTACCTGGCGTCGGATCCTTCGCTCGGGGGGGACGCTCTGGAACTGCTGCGAACGTACTCGACCACCGTGATCGCCCCCGGGGCCGCCGAGACGCTCACGCGAACCATCACGCTCCCCGAACCGCTGCCCGGTAACGGTTCGATGCACTTCGTGTTCGTCACCGACGTGACCGATGTCGTGCACGAGACCGATGAGTCCGACAATCTCGCCTCCGCCCCCGTCACCATCCTGGGGGCCGACCTGCACGCCGCAACCGCCGCGGTGGCCGGGTCCACGCTCACGCCCGGTGCGACGGTGCAAGTCTCCTTCACCGTGCGCAACGAGGGCAACCAGGCCGCCGAGGGCGGGCTCTGGACGCACGGGTATGGCTGGTACGATGGTTGGTATCTCTCCGACGACCCCGTATGGGACGGGAACGACCAGATCCTCCGCCAGCGTTGGGTTGGTTCCGACGCCCCCCTGGCCGCCGGGGCCCACTACGACGTCACGGACAGCTTCGTCCTCCCCGTATCCGCCACGCCCGGGGAACGCTACCTGCTGCTGGTGACCGACAGCACCCATCTGCAGCCCGAGGCGGGGTCCCAGCCAAACGTGTTCCCCGTCCCCATCCTCACCGAGGGGCCGGACCTGGTCCTGATGTCCGCGTCCGCCCCGACCGACATCGTCGCCAGCGACACGATCGAGGTGTCCTGGGAGGTGGCGAACTCCGGTGCGATCACCGCCGCCGCCGAGTGGTTCGACAGCGTCTACCTGTCCACGGACGATCAACTCGGGTGGGGCGATACGCGCCTGGGGTACGTGCTGCAGTCCGCCCATCGCCCACTGGCGCCGGGGGCGCAGTACTCGACTCAACTGAACGTCACCGTCCCGCAGGCCGCTCCCGGGACCTACTACCTGCTATTTGCCGCGGATCGGTTCTCGTCGTCCGACTCCGGGAACCAGGGCGAACAGGACGAGACGAACAACGTGTTGGCCGTGCCCGTCACACTCGCCGCGCCGAACCTTGCCGTGACGGCAGTCACCGCCCCCCCCGCCGCCGTGGTCAACGAGGTGGTGACGGTTTCCTGGACGGTGACGAATGCCGGGAGCGTCCCGGGCCCGGCCGACTGGGCGGACGCCGTATACCTGTCCAGCGACCCGGTTTGGAGCGCGGGGGACGTGCGGCTGGCGACGGTGTCGGCGGCGTCCCGGACGCCGTTGGGGGCGGGCGAGGAGTACACGGCGACGTTTGACCTTGTCCTACCAGCCGTGAGCCCGGGGGAAAGGTATCTGCTGTTCGTCGCCGACGCGGATCGCCAACAGGGCGAGACCGATGAAGAGGACAATGTCCTGGCGGTTCCGATCTCGATCCTCGCACCGGACCTGGTCGTGTCGGCGCCGACGGCCCCGGCAGAGGCGGCGCTGGGTGAGTCCGTGGCGGTCTCCTGGACGGTGACCAACAACTCGGTCTCCCCGGCCGCGGGGAGCTGGCACGACGCGGTGTACCTGTCGCTGGACCCGGACTGGGATCCATCGGATACCCTCGCGCACGTGGAGTCGGCGGCCGCACAGGCGCCCCTGGCGAGCGGAGAGGGGTACACGGTCTCCACGTCCGTGGCGATCCCGGATTTCGCCCTGGGGGCCGTGTGGCTGCTGTTCGTCGTCAACCACGCCGCGGAGCAGGGCGAGGCGGACAGGGCCAACAACGTCGTCGCCCTGCCGATCGCGCTCACCGGCCCGGACCTCTCCGTGACCGCCGCCGTCGCCCCGGATGCGGCGGTCGTGAACGATACAATCTCCGTCTCCTGGACCGTGGAGAACCTCGGCGAGTCGGCGGCGGCGTTCCCCTGGTACGACGGTGTGTTCCTGTCGAGCGATCCCTTCCTGGACGTCTTCGACGCCCACCTGCTGAGCGTCTCCCAGAGCGACCGCGCCCCGCTGGAGAGCACGGGGGCCTACTCCCTGACGCGCGACGTGCTCCTGCCCGCCGATCGTATCGGGAGCTTCTTCCTGCTGTTCGCCACCGACCGCCACCGCCAGTACTGGGGGGACGATCTGCTGACGGAGTCGAGCGAGGGCAACAACGTCCTGTCGCTGCCGATCACGATCACCGCCCCGGACCTGGAGATGACGGGCGCAACGGTCCCCGGAACGATCGTCATGGGCGAGCCCACGACCGTGCAGTTCACGGTCACCAACGTCGGGGCCGTCCCCGCCTTCGCCGACTGGCCCGACGCGGTGCTGCTGAGCGACGACCCGTTCCCGGACTACCAGGACAAGACGCTGGCGTCGCGGACGGTTTCGGTCGAATCCCCCCTGGGCGCGGGAGACTCCTACACCGTGTCCCTGGACGTCACGGTGCGGACCTTGCACGCCGCGCCCGGCCAGACCAAGTACCTGATTCTTCTGGCGAACCGGGGAGCGGCGCAGGGCGAGGTGGATTCCTCGAACAACTACCTGGTGTTCCCGGTGTCCCTGGTGGCCCCAGACCTGGTGGTCACCGGCGTGACCGCACCGCCAACGGCGGTGATCGGGCAGGAAATGGATGTCACGTGGAGCACTGGGAATCCGTCGGGCTACGTCGCGGCGGCGGGGTGGCATGACGGGGTTCACCTGTCGGATCGTCCCGACCTCACGGGGACTCGCAGAGGCATGGGCGCGGCGGCGGCGCCGGCGCCGCTGGTTCCGGGGAGCGACTACGCGCAGACGCTCCGCGTCACGATCCCCGACTTCGCCCCCGGTTCGCAGTACCTGGTCCTTCGGACCGACGAGTTCGGCGACCAACCGGAGACGGACGAGGCCAACAACCTGCTGGCGGTTCCGATCCTCCTGACGGCCGCCAACCTCGGGGTGACGGACCTCGCGGTGACCCCATCGAGCGGCATGCAGTCGGGGGATGCGGTGACGGTCCGGTGGCGTGTGGTGAACACGGGCAGCGGCGCCACGCCCAAGGGGTTCAGCGATCGCGTCACCGTGCTGAACCGCCAGACGGGCGAAGTGCTGGTGGCGACGCGGACGTACTATGATCCGCAGGCGTACGGGAACGCTCCCATCGCCCCCGGGGGGCACGTGGACCGGTCGATCACGCTGCAACTCCCCGAGGGGCCGGCCGCGGTCGGCGACCTCGAGTTCCTCGTCGAAACCGACGCGGACGCGGCAATCATCGAGTACTCCGGAACCTCCCGCGCCGAGGACGACAACAGCGTTTCGCTGGTGCAGCCCTGCGTCCTGGCGCCCTACCCGGACCTCACCGTCACGAGCGTCATCGTCCCCGCAAACGTGCTCTCGGGCGAATCTGCGGCGATTACCTGGACGGTCACCAATCTCGGGGATCGGGCGACGGGGTCGGCGCGCGACGGGACGGTGGGATGGCGGGACCGGATCTACCTGACCGACACTCCCACACCCGCCCCGGGGGCGCTGTTCGGATCGTTCCTGTTCGGCGGGTCACTCGAGCCCGGGGCGTCCGTCACGCGGACCCAGTCCATCCATTTCCCCATCGACTGGAGCGGCGAAGTGTACGTCGTCGTCCAGACCGATGCCTGGGACGGATACTTCGAGCACGACGAGGCAAACAACCTCGCTGCGGGCCCCAACGCCCTGACGGTCACCCTCGCCCCCATGCCCAACCTGCAGGTCACCGCCGTCACCCCCCCCACCAACCCGCTGAGCGGTCAGCCGACGCAGATCGAATGGGTCGTCACGAACGCCGGGACCGCCTCGACGGGCGCGGAGGACTGGCGGGACTACGTCTACCTCTCCCACGACGCGGTCCTGGACCCTACGGACAGACTCCTGGGTTCCGTGCTCAACCCCAGCTATCTGGACGTGGGCGAGAGTCATGCGAACTCGCTGACGGCGACGCTTCCGGTGTCCGCGGAGGGCTTGATGTACCTGATCGTCCACACCGATGCGGGCGAATGGGTCTACGAGCACGAGCAGGAGGAGGACAATCTCCTCGCCGCGCCGGTGAACGTGGTGATGAGCCCTACGGGCGACCTCCAGGTCGTCTCGGTGACGGCCCCGACTGTGGGGGCGTCGGGCGAGGACATCACGGTATCCTGGACCGTCCGCAACGAAGGGACGGGGTTGACGACGGCGGCATATTGGCACGATGGGGTATTCCTGTCGGCCGACGACACCTACGACCCCGGGGATCGGCAACTGGGCGCCATTTACCGCAGAAGCCCCCTGGCGCCCGGGGAGGAGTACACGGCCAGCGCATCGTTGGCCCTTCCCGCCAACCTCAGCGGAACCTTTTACGTCATCGTGGTGGCGGACCTCTACAATCGCTCCTACGAACATGGCGCGGAAGGCAACAACGCCACCCCCGCCCCCAGCCCCCTCCAGGTGCTTCTGCTGTCGCCCGACTTGGAGGTGCCCCTCGTATCCACCGCCCCCACCGTCCAGGCCGGAGCCTTGCTGAGGGTGAACTACCAGGTCCACAACGCCGGGACCGCTAACGCGGATGCGTGGTACTGGTACGACACGATCTGGCTGTCCGAGGATGACGAATGGCAGCCCGATGACATCCTGCTCTCGCGGGAGCGGTACACGTCCGGGCTGGCGATGGGAGCAACGGCGAACGTGGTCCGGGACGCCCGCATCCCCCACGACATCGAGGGAGACTACTACGTCCTGGCCTACACCGACAGCGACAACAGCCTGTGGGAGCTGGACAACTACAACAACGTGGGCGCCACGGCCCATCCAGTGACGATCGTCTACACCCCGCCGGACCTGGTGGTCAGCGGGGCGAACGCCCCGGCGTCGATCCTGTCGGGAGCCCTGTTGAGCGCGAGCTTCACCGTGGAGAACCGAGGGGAGGGCCCCACGCCCGCCCCCGGGTGGATCGACGGGGTGTACCTGTCCTCCGACCCGGTCTGGGACCCGCTGAGCGACATTCCGCTGGCGACGGTCCTGCGGGGCGAGCCGGCGCCGCTCGGCGGCGCGTACACCGTCAGCGTCAGCGGGCAGGTCCCCTGGAGCCTCGACGGGGACTACTTCCTCCTGTTCGTCACCGACGCCAAGGATCAGGTACATGAGGGCCAGGCGGGGGAGTCCAACAACGTCCTGCCCCTGCCCCTGCGCGTGGACTTCGTGCCCGCGGACCTGGTGGTGACCAGCGTATCGGCGGCGAGGACGGCCGGGAGCGGCGGAACGCTGGCGGTCAGTTGGACGGTCACCAACGTGGGCGGCGGCGTCACCAGCACGGGGCAGTGGCACGACAGCGTCGTGCTGCGCGACATCCCGGTCCCGGGGACCGGTACGGTGCTTGGGTCCGTCCCGCACGTGCAACGGCTGCTGCCCGGGGAAAGCTACACCGTGACCACGATGCTCCCGGTCCCGGATGATCTGGCGGGAACGTTCTACGTCTGCGTACACACCGACAGCGCCCAGCGCGTGCTGGAGGGCGCGGGGGAATCGAACAACGCCACCGTGGACCCCCTCGCCACCGTGATCATCCTGTCCCCGGTTGCGGACCTCGAAGCCTCCAACGTCACCGCGCCCGCCACAGGGTATACCGGCCAGAACCTCACCGTTTCGTGGGAGGTCCGGAACCTCGCCGCCCCCATCGACAGCGGCCACTGGTACGACGCCGTCTTCCTCTCCGCCGACCCATACCTCGACCCGGATTCCGACGTGTTCCTCGGTTTCACGCGGCAGGCCGCCCCGCTGTCGACCGGCGGCGGCTACCTCATGACCGAGGCGTTCTTCGTGCCCGAGGGCCTCGAAGGCCTCTGGTACGTCGGGGTCTACACCGACGCCCGGAGCCCCAGCACCTCCCCCCGGATCGACGAACGAGGCGCCGAGGACAACAATCGCGCCATGTCCCCACAGCCGGTGCTGCTGACACTCGCCCCCCCCGCCGACCTCATCGCCGGAACCCTCACCATCCCCGTGACCGCCGCCCCCGGGGAAGAGGTGACCCTCACGTACACCGTGTCCAACGAGGGCGTCTACCCCGCCGAGGGGCGCTGGTACGACTCGCTGTACCTTTCGAGTGACGACGAGTGGAGCATCAATGATCCCCTTCTGGGGCACGTGCTCGTCCACGGGCCCCTGCCGGTGGGCGAGAGCTACACGGGGTCGTTGACGGCCGCCCTGCCCGGGGTCCTGCCGGGCGACTACCACGTGCTCGTTCGCAGCGACATCCGCAACCACGTGCGGGAGAGCGACGAAGCGAACAACTTCGCCGCCTCCCTCGACACCGCCTACCTCTCCCCCGACGAACTGGCGATGGGGAGCACGGTGACAGGGGTGCTGTCCACGGGGCAAAGCGCCTACTACTCCCTTGCCGTTCCCCCCGGGCAGACGCTGGAACTGGACCTGCATCGCGGCGGGGATGCGGTGACCGAGATGTACCTTCGCCACGGGCTGCCCCCGTCGCGGGGGGCATTCGACCTTCTCAGCGAGCACCCGTACCAGGCTTCGCAGCGCATCGTCGTTCCCTTCACGGAGTCCGGAACGTACTACGTCCTGATCCACCAGCGCTCCGGGGGAGACTCGGTGGGGTACGAACTGACCGCGCGCGCGCTGGAATTCGAGGTGACGGCCGCCTCTCCGCAGCAGGTCGGGAACGCCGGGCGGTCCACGCTGACCATCGAAGGCGCCCAGTTCACGGACGCCATCGCATGGGAACTGGTCGGGGCCACGGGGGAGACTCGTTCGGCGGCCTCGTTCCTTCTCGCCGACAGCACCCGGGCCTACGTCACCTTCGACCTGACGGGGGCGGCGGTGGGCGACTACGTTCTCCGGGCGACGCACCCCGACGGGCGCGTGATCGATCACGCCGAGCCCGTCACCGTCGTCCCGGGAACGGGGGGGCAGTTGGAGGTCTTCGTGGACATGCCCCCGTGGGTCCGCCCGCAGGCGTTCACGGTGGGCATCGAGTACGCCAACACAGGCGACTCCGACCTCGTTGCCCCCCTGCTTGAGCTTCAGGGCCCTGACGCGATCGAGATGGGACTCGCCTACGGGCGCGTGGACGCGGTGGGAACCATGCGGGTCATCGGGTACAGCCCGACCGGCCCCGCAGGCGTGCTGCGCCCCGGGCAGCGCGAGCGGATCACCGTGTTCTGCCGTCCGCTGGAGGAAGGCGGGTACAGCTTCACCCTGCGCTCCATGGTGGTCGGTGACGATCGCGGCGATTCCGACATGGTTGACTGGGTGGGCATCGGGTCCAGTTCGATGGCCCCGGCGGGGGACGCCACTCTCTGGTCCGCCCTCCTCGCCGTCCAGGCCGCCGACATGGGCGCCACCTGGGACGAACTGCTGACCTCCCTTGCCCAGCGCGTCACCCAGCGCCCGCTGCTGGGGGGGCGCCCCAACGTGCTCGTGGACGACCTGCTGTCCGACGCCCTCTCCGACGCCGCCTTCCGCGGCGGGGGCAACTTCGACGCCCAGCCGCCCTCCGTGTTGACCCATTTCGTTCCGCCCGGCCCCGGGGGCGTGCACTCCATTGCCGTCGTGTTCAGCGAGAGCATCGACACCGCCACCTTCGACGCCGCGGACCTCGTTCTCCTGGCGCCCGACGGGACGACCGTCTCAGGGCTCTCCGTCGAGCCCGTCTACGAGCGGTTCGTGTGGGTCCGCTTCCCGATCCAGTCCGCCCCCGGGCGCTACCGCCTCTCCATCGGCCCGGAGATCCGCGACCGCGTTGGCCTTCCGCTGGATCAGGACTTCGACGGAGTGGGTGGGGAAGCTGGCGAGGATGTCTACACCGCCGCCTTCGAGATCGGTCCGGACGGGAGGCTCCGCGAGTCGCTGTTCGTCGCCGACCATGCGCCGTCGGGCACGATCCCGCAACGCGAGGGCGCCCAGAGCGTCTACCTCACCTTCTCCACGAGCCTGGATTCGCGCACGTTCACCCCCACAGACGTTGCCATCGCCGGCCCGGCGGGACTGATCCGCGCTGCGGCGGTCGAGCGCTGCTCGCCGACCCTCTACCGCGTCGATTTCCCGCGGCAACGCGCGATCGGGGAGTACACGATCATCCTGGGCCCGAACGTCCAAACGCTTGATGGGCTCGCCCTGGATCAGGACGGAGACGGAACGGGCGGAACGGCGGGCGACGCATACCACGGCGCCTTCCGCGTCGCCGACCTGTCGGGGCCCCGGGTCGTCAGCCACACGCCCGACTGGCTCGTCACCGAGCCTGTTCTCGCCCTGGACGTGTCGTTCAACGAGCCGATCCTCGCCTCCATGTTCACCCTCGACCAGGTCCGAATCACTACGGAAGCCGGAAGCGTCGCCCCCCTCGCGATCACCTGGCTCTCGGACATTCAGTGCCGCATCACGCTCGACGCGCTCCGTACCCCCGGCGACGTCACGGTCACCATCGGGCCCGGGGTGCGGGACCTGCACGGGAATGCCATGGACCAGAACGGAGACGGCGTCAACGGCGGGGCGGACGACGCGTACTCCTGGACGTTCCAGATCCCCTACGCCGTCTCGCTCATGCCCGCCCCCGCCAGCGGCAGGATCGAGCCCCTCCCCGGCGAGGGGGAAGGAACGGGCATGGCCACGCTCGGGCCGCCCGCGCAGAACTGCCACGCCGTCACCATCATCGGAAACGTGCGGTACGAGGGCAGCCCGGGCTACTCCTTCCCCGACGGGGCGCGGGTGACGGTGCAACTGTGGGAGACCGACGGGGACCGCGACACGCGGCCCGGGGAGACCACTGAACTCGAAGACGACCTCATCGCCGTCACCCGCACCAACACCGCCGGGCAGTTCGTCTTCATCTACGACCTCCACGGCGAACCGATCTACAGCATCGACCGCGCCGACCGCAACCGCGGAGGCGACGATCCCTCCTTGCCCGACGGGACGCGCCCGCCCGCACGCTACTACGTGGTCCTCCTCGCCGACAACGACCACGCCATGGTCCTGGACGAAAACTCGGTGGTCGTCGTCGACCCCGTTGTCGCCGACAACCCATGGATGGCGGACATCAGCCCCTCCCGGACCGCCGCTGGGCATGCCCCCACTACCTGGGCGCGAATCCACTCCGCCCCGCAGGGCATGTCGCCCGAACTGATCATGCCGCCCCCCACCCCCGGCGTGCGGGTGGACACCCATTACGAGTACATGCCCGACCTCGTCATCACCGACGACGCCTTCCAGCCGGCAGAGTGGGTCTACTGGGCCGCGGAGTACATCGCCCGCGACGGGCTGAGCGGGCGGGGCAAGATCGGGATCGCCGCCCCATGCACCGATCCGAACCTCGTCGCCCCCGACAGCGCCGCCTACAGCAGCGCCTTGGACCTGATCCTCCTGGGACCGGCCCTGCTGCCGATGAGCGGCCCGGCGATTCTGCACGAGTACGGTCACGCCCTGCACGAGGCCGCCGTGGGGTTCACCGGCTTCCCGTACACGGGCAAAGTGCCCTACGGGATGATCCAGGAGACCCCGGCGATGGATACCGCCTTCGCCGAGGCCTGGGCGAGCTTCTTCGCCAGTTGGATGACCGAGCAGTGGGAGTCGGAGATGCTCCGCAAGATGCGGGGCGACCGCATCGACCAGAACCGACTGGCCAAGTGGCTGGAGGACAACAGCTACTGGATGGGCTTCGACGCCTACGGGTACGCGGACAACGCCCGGGCGAACGACGGTGCCATCCACTCGGGCCAACTCGCCAGGCAGTTCGACGGCGTGAACCGAAACGCCAACGACGACGGGGGGACCCGGACCTACACCATGGGCGGGTTCATGAGCATCTTCTGGGACCTCGCCGACGGACTCAACGACGACGGGGTCGAGGGCTTCTCGGCGGTCTGGGACTCCTTCCGCCGCACCGCCATCCTCGGGGACATGTGGGGGTTCCACCTGGACTACGCCCTGCACCGCCCCAACCAGATGCGTGCGATCGCCAACGTGTTCATCGATCACGGGCTGGAGGTCTACGACGATCCCGAAACGCGGGAGTTCGGATTCGTCGACCTCGGCGCCCTGCGAGGGATCACGGGCTTCGCCGGAATGGTCGTTTCCGAATACGCCCCCGGGCAGGCCGATGAGTTCTGGTTCGACGTCCCGTCCCTGGGCGCTTCGGACGATCGCCGGTATGACGTCGAGGTCATCCTGTCCTTCAATGATTACTACGGCGACCTGGACCTGCGCCTGGAGGTGACCGGGCCCGAGGGCACGCGGACGTACGATCGGCTGGAACGGGACGGCGGCAGGGCGAACATCCGCGTGGGCGATCTCCCCTGCGCGGACGATTACCATTTCATCGCCTACGTGTACGGGCACGGGGGGCTGATGGTCGAGGGCGGCGTGGACGCGCACTACGGTGGGGATTACCACCCCGACTACCAGATCACCCTCCTCGTCACATCTCCCCGCAGCTCTCATACCGGATGGGACTGGCCGGACGACGACGACGACGAGGACCACAAGAAGCGGAGGTGGCGGCACGAGTTCCGCGTGTTCACGCCCGTCGACCCCAACGACATCCTCGGTCCCGAGGGGTACGGGGACGAGAACTGGATCGGCGCTGACGCCCCGCTGGACTATACCATCCGCTTCGAGAACGAACCGGGCGCGACGGCGTGGGCGCGCGAGGTCCGCATCACCCAGCAGCTCGATCCCGACCTCGATTGGCGCAGCTTCCGCGTGGGCGACTTCGGGTGGGCGGACATCCATGTGGACGTGCCGGCCAATCGCCCCTTCTACTCCGGTCGCCTGGACCTCCGCGATACCCTGGGCGTGTACGTGGATATCGTTGCGGGACTGGATTACGCGACAGGCGAGGCGTTCTGGCATCTGCGGGCGTTGGACCCGGCGACGGGCGAGCTTCCCGAGAGCGTGTTCGCGGGCCTCCTGGCGCCCGAGGACGGCACGGGCGTGGGGCAGGGCCTCGTCACGTACACCGTCCGCCCGCTCCGCACCACCACCGGGGGAACCGTCATCGACTCCCTCGCCACCATCGTCTTCGACACCGAACTGCCCATCGACACCCCCCCCATCGCCCACACGCTCGACCCCGACGCCCCCGTCAGCACCGTCCACGCCCTGCCCGAGGCATCCGAACCAGGGGGCTTTGTGGTGAGCTGGTCCGCCGACGACGCACCCGGCGGCTCGGGCTTGGCGAGCGTGACGGTCTACGTGTCGGAACAGGATGGGCCCTATCGGCCCTGGCTGACAGCGACGACCCAGACCGAGGCGGTCTTCATCGGCGAACCCGGGCGACGGTACGCCTTCTACAGCCTCGCGGCCGACAATGTCGGAAACGCCGAGAGCGCTCCGACCGCCCCCCACGCCGCCAGCCGCGTCGGCGGCCCCCCCTCCGGCCGCTCCGCAGCGCGGAACGACGGTGACCCCAGGCCAGGGTGGAAGGACTTCCACTCCCTCTCCTTCACCTTCACCGACGCTCTCACCGCCATCGACGCCGACGCCCTCGCCCTTCTCCATGCCGACACCCGCGAGCCCTGCCCCGTCCTCTGGGCCGACTTCACCTACGACCCCGACACCCGCACGGCCCGCTGGGCCGGCCCCGACCGCCTCCCCCCTGCGGGCCGATACCTCGCCCAACTCTCTGCCTCCGCGATCCGCGGGGCAGACGGGGAGATGCTCGACGGCAACGCAGATGGGACCCCGGGCGACGCTTACGAGTTGCCCCTGCTGCTGACCCTGTCCGGTGATGCGGACAGCGACGGAAGAGTCGATCTGCTCGACCTGTCGATCCTCGGCACGTTCTACGGCCAGTCCGGGCGCACGTGGGCACAGGGCGATTTCACCGGCGACGGGCGCGTCGATCTCAACGACCTCACGGTGCTGGGGACCTACTACGGGTCCTCCCTCGACGCGATCGGCGACCTCTCCGTCGCCGCCGACGACACCGGGGCGTCCTGCTACTGCATGGGAACCGGCGAACCGGAGATGGAGGCGCTGGCGGCCTCGGCAGTCGAGCCTCTCGCTCCGGAGGAGGCGATGGTTGCCCTCGACCGTGATCCGGCGCCGACCCTCCCGACGTCCTCGTTCCGTCCCAGCCCCGCTTCGATCTTGCCTGCTGACGGGCCGACCGCACCAGATCATGGCTTGCCGCTGTCCAGTCCCTTGCCTGCGGACGGAAAGGCGAAGCGCAGGGTTGTCCCCGCCTGTGCCTGGAGCGCTGCCCGCCTCCCAAGCACGCCAAGGCGCGCCGCTCCCGCACTCCCGGCAGGAGCCGGACATCCTCTGCAGCCACCTGTCTTCAGCCCCCCGCCTCGGCGATGGATTCCGACGGAGTCTCCCACCACGAAACCGCGTCGAGGCCCCGGCGAGATTCCCTTCGAAGGCTCCGTGGGCTTGCCAGGCGATCCGTGTGGCCTGCGAGTTGAATGGGAGAGTGCGTCGCACCGGCTGGAGCCCTTGCTCCCGAGGTTCGGAGATCCCCTGCTGACGGTGGACCTGCTCAGCCTCTCCGATGGCGCCGGGGTGATCGTCTGAGGACTGGATGGAAACTCGACGCCGAGGCGAGCAACCACATCGAGCGGCCAGAGGGGCGGCAACGTCCCAGAGCCCGTCGCGCTCACCGCGCTGGCCCGCGGCAGCGCGGCGTGGCTGCGCGGACGGCAAGCGGCACGGGAACGCGCCCTTTCCCATCGGCCCTGGATGGCACAGCCAAACGCAATCCGCCTCCCCGCCTTGAGCGGCGCCCGCTCGCACGGCTGGCAGTCCCGCCGTGGCGTTGGCGGTGTCGGAGAGGTTGAGGTGGGTGCAGATGTTCATCCGGTTCCGCTGTAGTTGCGCCGCGACGAGCCGTCACGCGGATGTCGTTGTGGCGCATGAGCTGCTGTGCGACGCTGGGCGACACGCCGCTGCAGGCTAGCCGTTAAACAAGCGAACGCCCAGGCCCGTTTCGCGGCTGTCAGCGGGCGAGGCGGCGGCGCGGAGCGGGCTTGGCCGCCGCCGTCGGCGGTCGCT
>JAWLCQ010000033.1:0-36106 GCA_041687095.1 Phycisphaerae bacterium
GTACTGCAGGCCCTGGTCGCGGAGCAGCGTGATTCCGTTGTGCACCCAGTTCCACCGCTCCTGGGGCGTGTGGGTTTCGGCGGAGATGTTATAGGCCATGTTCCAGGCGTTGAACTTCCAGGCCCCGGCGAAACGGGGCTGCAGGGCGCAGATGAGGTCGGCGGATTGCTTGGCGTCGTAGAAGCGGCCCTCCTCCTTCTGCTTCTCGGCGCGGAGGCTCAGGCCGACGACGATCGGGGCGCGCAGCGCCCCGGGCCCGACCGTCAGCAGCGTGTGCCAGGGGTTGTGCCCCTCGTACCGCCACCCGATGTCCGTCTCCTCCTCGGACAGGGCCACGTCGTTGAGCGGGCCCTGCAGCGCCGCCGCCCCCCCCGCCAGCACCACCGCCACGCTCGCCCAGATCCATGTCGCCGCATTCACTCGCATATTGGGTTCCCTGCCTCCGCGCGTCCCACGCCTACCGCTCCGCCCCGGCCAACTGCCGCCGCGAGAAGATCAGGCACCCCACGCCCAACGCCGCCAGCGTGTGGATGGCCACGGTGAAGACGGCCGTGGAACTCAGATGCACCCATGAAATATACCGCCCGTCGACCAGCCACTCCGCCGGGGCCGACGCGCCCGCATCCGGGATGAGCAGGTACAGCGTCCGCAGCAGCCAGTGCCCGATCCACAGGAAGATGTTGTCCAGCGCCATCCCGGCCGACTCCGATCCCGGCAGCTTGGCCGCCTCGCCCAGGAAGTCCTGCCACCAGAGGAACGGCACGAGGCCGAAGCAGGCGAAGACGGCGACGGGGAACGAGACGAGGGTGCCCCACATCGTTCCCACGGCCGCCAGGAACATGACCTGCACGATCATGAGGGCGACGGCGCGGGCGTAGTTGGCCTCGAAGGATCCGACGTCGTAGAGGATGGAGACGTCCTCGTCCTTGATGCGGACGGAGGCGTTGGTGTGGCTGCGGCAGGAGATAACGGTTCGCCCGTCCGCACTGACGGCGCGGGCGGAGGCGGTGAAGGTGGTCGGGGTGCGGGCGGTGTCGGCGCGGGGGGCGAGTTGGATCTCGCCCGTCTGGGGGTTCTCGATCCGCCACTCGCTGAAGAACCGCTTCTCCGGGTCTTCGAGTTCCGACATGTTCATCGCTTTGTAGCGGACCTGGATGGTGGGGTAGACGGCGAGGTCGACGGGGTCGCCTTTGCGGAGGGCGGCGATGTGGCGGCGGGCGCGGTCGTCGGGGCGGAGGACGACGTAGAACGTCGACTGCCCCATCTCGTCCACCCTCGCGTCCACGCCCGCGAACTCGATCGGCCCGCCCACCAGGATGCGGGAGACCAGCGCGCGGTCGGCGGAGACCTCGTACACGCCGTCGGAGGGAGCGGCGCGGACGATGCGGCCGACGGCGGCGATCCGCGTCCGGCGCGGGCGGATGCCCGAGAACCGCCACTCGAACAGGCCCCCGGGACCGCGCGACTGCAGGCGGGCCTGCTCCTGCCGGCGGACCTCGTCGATGAGTTCGGCGCGGGCGGCCTCGGGGTTGCCCTTGGCGCGGGGGAGGTACTGCTCGATGGCCGCCGCGTACGTGCCCTCCTGCTGCATCTGGCGCAGGCGGACGGCGACGCGCTCGTCGAGCGGGGCCTGCGGGGGGTGGACCTCCTCGCGGGCGACGAAGACCTCGGTCTCGACCGACTGGAAGTCCGCCAAGTGCAGCGCCGGCTGCATCCGGAAATACTGCACGATCGCGAACTGCGCCCCCATCACCACGACGATCACCGCCCCCCCCACCGCCACCACGCCCACCCAACGCCCCAGCACGTACTGCCAGCGCGGGAGGGGCTTGGTCACCGTCAGCAGCACCTGCCGGTCGCGGACGTCATGGGTGATGACGGCGCAGGAGAGGAAGATCACCAGCAGCCCCGCCAGCACGCCCGTGAGGGCGGTCCCCCACATCAGCAGCGAGCGGAGCTTGCCCGTCAGCGTCCCGTCGCCCTCCATGAACACCGCCAACGCCCCCACCCCCAGCACGAGCACGGCGACGAACGTCACCGTGACGCGCGCGCGGATGCACTGCCGGAGCGTCTGCAACGCCATGGTCCGCACCCCCCTCACGAACAGCAGCAGCACCAGCTCCGCCAGCAGCAGTGCGGCGGCGAGGGGGGCGGCCCAGACGGAGACGGCCGACCCGCCGACGGCGGAGGCGGTCGCGTAGACCAGCCCCACCCCGAACACCACGATCGCGAGGATCGCGGCGAGCGGTTCAAACACGCCGCCCGGGAGGCCCGAGCGCAACGACGCCATCCGTCCCGCCGGGGTCATTCGGACTCCTTCCCCTCGCCCTCGTCCGGGGCCCCCGAGGCCAAGCGGTCCAGCATGTCGCGGTTGACCGGAGCGGAGGGGGCGGACGGCGGGGTGCGATGCGCGTCGGCGTCGGTGGAGGCGTCGGTGGAGGCGTCGGACGGGGGAGCGGGCTCGGGGGCGCGAACGAGCGTCTCGAGCCTCTCCCTCGCCGGAGCAGCGGCCGCGGGCGCTTCGGGCGCGTCGGGGGCGGGGGCGGGAACGGTTTGCGCAGGGGGCGCGTCGTTGCCCTGGACCAGCCGCTCGAGCAACTGCTCGCCCTGCGCCTCCGACCCGCCGGTGAGGAAGTCCGCCACCGGCCCCCCGGCCATGGCCCCGCCCGTCACCACCCGCTGCGACTGCGCCTCCTGCACGATCCGCAAAAACAGCGACTCCAGACGCTCGCGCGGGGCACTGACCTCGATGAGGCCGCGACCGCTCTCGCGCAGGACCTCCTCGATCCGCCGCAGCGTCCCTTCGTCCAGGGCCTCGGTCGTCAGTTCCGTGTACTGCCGCTTCGCCAGCAGGTCCTCCACGGGCCCGTGCTGGCGAGCCTTCCCGCCGTACAGGATGCACACGCGGTCACACACGTCCTCGATGTCGGCGAGCAGGTGCGAGGAGACGACGATCGTCTTGCCCCGCTGCGCCAGCAGGCGGAGGAGGTCCTTGAACTGCCGCGTCCCGATCGGGTCCATCCCGCTGGTGGGCTCGTCGAGGATCAGCAGGTCCGGGTCGTTGATCAACGCCTGCGCCAGGCCGATCCGCCGCTGCATGCCCTTGGAGTACTCGCCCACGCGGCGGTAGGCGACGCGGCCGAGGCCCACCATGTCCAGCAGCGTGTCGATCCGCCGCATCCGCTCCCGCCGGGGCTGCTGGAACAGCCGCCCGTAGAAGTCCAGCGTCTCGCGGGCGTCGAGGAACGGGTAGAGGTACGACTCCTCCGGCAGAAAGCCGATCCGCCGCTTGACCGCCACGTCCGTCGGCCGCCGCCCGAACACCGAGATCTGCCCGCGCGTGGGGAACAGCAGGCCCAGCACCATCTTCAGCGTCGTGCTCTTGCCCGACCCGTTGGGCCCCAGCAGCCCGAACACCTCGCGGGGGCGCACGTCCAGGTCAAGCTCCGAGACGGCCGTCACCTTCTCCCGCAGCCAGAAGTCGCGGAAGGTCTTGGTCAGCCGCCGGGTTATCAACACGCTGTCGGATCGTTCGGTCACGGGGAGTCTCCCATAGCGCGGGGCGCTCAGTCCCGCCCCGCCTTGGGGGTGGTCGCCTTCTCGGTGGTCCTGCGGTTCTTCTCCCGCTGGATGTCCTGGGTCATCTCGGGCGGACGGGAGATCTTCAGCACGGTCTTCCCCTCGCCCGGATTGATGGTGTACTTCTCGTTGGTGGACTGGCCCAGGAGGTACTCGCGGACGTCCGTCCAGTGGCGGGACAGGAGCATCTCGGGGGTCTGGCGGTACTGCGGGAGCACGTCGGTGAACCGCTTGTGCCACGCCTTGAGGGGCTCGTTGTAGGCGTCCTGGCGGGCGCGGGCCTGGCGGATGATGCGGCTGACCTCGCCCTCGGTGTCCTGGCGGACGAGGACGGTCTCGATCTGTTCGAGCAGTTGGTTGGAGCGGGCGGGGTCGCCGGCGTCCCGCGCCTTGCCGTACTGCCCGATGAGGTCGTACGGCAGGTTCGGGTCGGTGGAGGCCAGCTCGCCCTGGAAGGGTTCCCCGACGAGCATGCGGTAGTTGTCGCCGGCCGTCTCGCGGAGGATCTTCTGCGCCTGCCCGATGGCGGTGTTGATGCGGGTCTGGCGGTCGCTGACGGCGCGTTGGGCGGAGCGGTAGGCCTCGCGGGCGCGGAGGGGCCATTCGAGCGTGGTGCTCACGCTGACGATCTCGATGGCCTCCTCGAAGAGTTCGTTGGCGGTGCGGCCCAGGGCGTCGATCTCGGCGGCGGCGGAGGCGGGGACGACGTCGCGGAGGCGGCTGAAGGCGGCCCTGGCGTCGTCCCAGCGGCCGCCGCGGGCGAGGTGGAGAACCTCCGCGACCTGCTCGCGGAGTTGGGGGTCCTCGGGCGCGGCGGCGAGGGGCAGGGCCTGCAGGCCCGCCTCGAACTGCGCCCAGAGGCGACGGTCCATGGTCAGCAGGTTCAACTGCCGCTGGGTCTCCTCGGTGACCTCGTTGTTGAACAGGGCCTTGTCGGCGGACTTGATGCTGTCGGCCGTCCGGTGAGCGGCCGCCCGCAGGGCCGCCTTCGACGCCAGGCAGCGGAGGTTGAGGCGAAGGTCCCGCTGCTCCTCGACGTTGGTCTCCTCGATGTTCTGGAGGTAGCGAACGGCGTCGCGGATGCGGTAGGTGACGATGGCCCGCATGTGCAGCAGGTTGCGGTCGCCGGTGAACAGGGCCCCGTCCCACCCCGGGCGCAGGCCCATGGACTCGGGCTTGACCTCGTCGAGCGGGCGGGTGCGGTCATCGGCGCGGAGGTGCATCCAGAAGTCCTCGACGTCGAGCGACTGGTCCTGGATGTTGACGATGATGATCTCACCCACGGGGTAGGGCCAATTGAACGCCAGCCCCTCCCGCGCCACGCCGGTGACGGCCCCGAAGACCTTCTTCACCCCGGCCTGCTGGGGCTGCACGATCCGCACGCCCGAGAACAGGAAGCCCACGAGGACGAACACCATGATCGCCGACAGCAGGCGGAAGGACCAGCGGAGGGCATCGGCGAGGGACTGGTTGGCGGCCTCGAGTTCGCGTTCGGCCTCGCTGCGCGGGGCGGGCGTGGGGAGGCGTTCGCCCCGGCGGGGGGCGTGGCGGTCGGGCTCATGCGAATGGTGGGGATGGTGCTCCGGCATGCGTCACCTCTCGTCCGCGGCGGACGTCTGGGGGGCGGTGTCGGCGGTGCGGTTCACGACGGAGGGCCCCGCGTTCCCGGGGCGGGACTGCTGGAGAACCTCCTGGGGGGCGCGGCGGAAGTACTCGACCGCGCGGAGCAGGGACCCGTCGAGGACGAACACGGTGTTCTTCTCGAGCTGCTTGCGGAGGGACTCCATCTCGCGGAGGAAGACGGCGAGTTCGGGGGCCTGCTGGAAGTCCTCGTAGTAGCGGGCGGCCTCGTAGACGCCCTTGGTCTCGATGTCGGAACGTTTGCGTTCGGCGAAGGCGAGGATGGTGTCGCGGGCGGACTCGGCGCGGGCGACGATGGCCTGGGCGATGGCCTCGCCCTGGGCCTGGAGGTCCTTGACCTCCTTCTCGCGCTCCTCCTTCTGCTGCTCGATGACGGCCTGCGAGACGCTCTCGGGCAGGGCGATGGCCTTGAAGCCCACCTCGAGCACCGCAATGCCGTAATCCGCCGCCACCTCCTTGCGCAGGGGCTGGAGGATCTCCTGCTCGATCTCGTCCAGGAGCATGCCGCGCGGATCGGTGTTCACGAAGTCGCGCATCTCGTGGCGGCCGAGCACCTCGCCCTTGTAGTGGCGGAGGCGGTCCTTGAGCTTGGTGCGGGCGTCGGCTTCGGTTTCGACGGCGGTGTGGAAGCGGACGGGGTCCTCGATCTGCCAGGTGCAGTACACGCTGACGATGAGGTTCTGCTTGTCCTTCGTCTGGTACTCGACGTTGATGTCCTCGAAGATCTTGGAGCGGGCGTCGTAGCGGACGACCTGCTGCACCGGCCAGGGCCACTTGGCGTGCAGGCCGGCCTGCTCGCGTTCGCGGCCCCACTGCACGTCGGTGACGCGGCCGAAGGTCTTGATGAGGACGACGTCGCGGAGGGCGTCGTTCTCGTAGAGGACGGTCTGCCCGATGAGGGCGACCAGCACGACGGCGGCGAGGATCACCAATCCCAGATGGTTCTTCATGTCTTCGTTCCTTCCGACGAAACCGTTGTCCGCGCCGCGGATTCCACCGGCGCGGGTGCGTGGTGCAGAGGGTTTTACGGGTTGGTCTTGGCGCTGTCCTTATCGAACGTCAGGGGCTGCAGGGGCGATTCCTGCTGCTCCAGGTTCAGCCACATCTCGATCCGATCGCGCGGGACGCCCAGGACGTACTTCACACGATCGGGCAGAACCTGGTCCAGCACGCTCAGCCAGTGGTCCACCATGTAGACCTCGGGGTTGGCGTGGTAGGGCAGGATGCGGCGGGCGTAGGTTTCGGCGCGGGCGCGCTCGCGGAGTTCGACCTCCCAGCGGCGGGCCTGCCCGCGCTGGACCAGCACCGCCGCCGTGCCCGAGGCCTCCTCGAAGGCGGCGTCGGCGCGGAGGTGCGCATCGGCGATGCGGGGGGCGAGGTCCGGCGGGACGTTGTTGCCCGCCTCCATCTCCGCCCGCACGGCCTCCAGGCGGACCACCTGCTCGCGGTAGGCATCGAGCAGTTCCTTGTAGGCGGTGCGGACGCCATCGCGGGACCGCCCCAGGAGCTGCTCGCGGCGGATCTCGCTCTGGATCCACTCGATGTCCTGTCGGCGGAGGCGGATGCGGTCGTCGAGGGCGCGGCGGAACTCGGCCGGCCGGGACCGCATGTCCTGGAGGCGGTCGAAATCGCCCAGGGCGCTGATGGCGAACGCCACCCGCCGTGCCCGCGTGGGGTCCCCGGCGACCTCGGAGAGGACGCGGTTGGCGGTGGCTTCGGCCTCGAAGCGCCGCTTCTCCTTCTGCCGCTCGGCCTCGAGGACCTTCTGGTAGGCGGGGGCGGCGGCGGCGGGGGGATGGACGGACGGCACGCCCACGTAGAGCACCTCGATGCCGAGCTGCTTCTCATCGGCGACGGTCTGGATGCGCTGGTGGAGCACGTCGGCGAGTTCGCCGCGCCCGGCGGTCATGATGGCCTGGGGGCGGTCGACCTCGTGCGACTGCTCCTCCGTGTGGAGGGTGGCGCTGGCGCAGTACTTGGTCATCTCGCGGTAGGCGATGCCCTGCAGGACGGGCTTGGCGTCGGCGTGGCGGAAGCCGTAGTCATACACGTCGCGGATGCGGTACTGCACGGAGACGACGAGCTTGATGATGTTGACGGCGGGGATCTGCTCGCCCTCGGTCTGCTCGGGGGCGGGGGCATCGGGCGCCGCGGGGGCGGGGGCGGAACGGGCGCGGGGCCCCCCCGTCCGCTGCGTGCTGCGCGGGACGGCGACCAGGAAGTCGAGTTCCTCGTAGGGCCCGTGCTCCTTGGTCCACAGGAAGAACTGGCGTCCGGCGATGACCTCCCCGCCGAGGGTGGGATCGCCCGAGTCCTCGTTCCGCCGGGGCCCGGCCCCCAGGAGCACCTCCTGGACCTTGGAGACGTTGAAGCGGGTGATCCGCTCGACCGGCCAGGGCCACCGCAGGTGCACGCCCGCCTCCAGCACTGGGCGGGACTCGTCCACCCGCCCCCAGCGCTGCACGACGCACTGCTCCCCCTCGCGGACGATGACGACGGCGCTCATCGCCAGCAGCACCGCCGCCGCGAACGCCAGCAGGGGCAGGGCGGCGCGGGAGAGCAGTTGGTAGAACCACGTCCGCGAGACCTCGAACCCGAACTGGTAGTTGACGGCGTCGGCGATGGACGAGCCGATCCGGCGGGGCTCGGCGATCACGCCGAACGCGCGGGAGTCGAAGGGGAACCGCTCCTCGACCCCGGGGGTGCGGGGGCGGTAGAGATCGAAGACGACCAGGACGAGCAGTTCGACGGCGAAGACGAGTTGGAGGGCGGCGACGACCCAGGCGACGACCCCGTCGACCCCCGGGTACTTCTGCCACGACGCCAGCAGCGCCGCGATGACCGCCGCGATGAGCAGCACGTTGACGACGAGGTAGCTTCCGGTGGCCCGCAGGACCCGCCAGACGCTCCGCCGGCCCATGCCGACCGCGTAGAACCCGAAGAGGAACGCGGGGAAGGCGATGAGGACGCTGAACAGGGCGCCCTCGGCCCCCGAGGCGATGGGCGCGGGGAGGCGATCGTTCAGGTAGCGGAGCACGAGGATGGCGGCAGTGGCGTGGTAGGCGATCCACAGCAGCGTGAACAGGCGGGTGCCCCACCGCTCCATGAACCGCAGGCGGCGGGCGGCGAGGCGGAGTTCGCGCTGCGCCTCGCCCTCGAAGATCCGCCCCTCCTCGCCTCCGCGGGCGGAGATCTCCTCGAGTTCCAGCGCCTCGCGCTGCTCCATCTCGCGGCAGTAGAACAGCAGCGCCACCATCAGCCACGCGGGCACCCCGCCCACCAGCATCCACAGCACCGCCATCGCCGCCACCGAGTGCGTCCACAGCCACACCACCAGCATGACGGCCGCGAAGACCGTCTGCAGGACCGCCCCGGCGAGGGCCACGTTCTTGCCTCGTTTCTGCTGCATCATTCGCTTACGCCTTTATTCTCAACGGCCGGCCTGTCCGGCGCCGCCCTTGCCCATCGGTGACTCGCCACCCTACAATCCGTTTCCGGGCCTGGCGAGGGGGCGGAGAACCTCCGGCCCCGGCGGCCGTACGAATTACCGTACGTTCGAAATGGCCCACACGGTTTACCCTGGCAGCGAGAATCTCATGATCAAATTCCTGTCGATCGCCCGCAACACCTTCACCCAGACGATCCGCCAGCCCATCTACTTCGTGATCCTCTTCGTGACGCTGCTGCTGCTCGTCTTCGCCGTCCCCATGTCCACCATGACGATGGGCGACACCGGCGGGGACTACCACGACACCGACCAGAAGATGCTCCAGAACGTCGGGATCAGCACGCTGCTCGTCGCGGGGCTGCTCATGGCGGCGTTCACGGCGTCGGGGGCGATCAGCCGCGAGATCGAGGACCACACCGCCCTGACCGTCGTGTCCAAGCCCGTCCCGCGGTCCCTGTTCGTCCTGGGCAAGTTCGGGGGCGTGGCGGCGGCGGTGGGCCTGGCGTACTACGTCGGGACGCTCGTGTTCCTCATGGTCGTTCGCCACAAGGTCATGCCCGCCGCCTGGGACGAATTCGATTTCCCCGTCATCGTCTTGGGCCTGTCCGCCCTGAGCATCGCGCTGCTGGCGGCGATCCTGGGCAACGTGGCGTTCCGCTGGCCGTTCATCTCCGCCTTCGTGTGGGGCCTCACCCTGCTGCTCACCCTGGCGATGGGCCTGCTGGCGGTGATCGGCAAGCACTGGGAGATCGCCCCGATGTGGCAGGCGAAGGGCGATGCCGCCGTCATCCACCTGCCCCTGCTGCTGGGCGTGCTGCTGGCGTTCCTGGGCGTGGTGATCTTCACCGCCACCGCCGTCGCCGCCTCCACACGCCTCGGGCAGATCGCCACGCTGCTCGTCTGCCTCGCCGTCTTCGTCATCGGGTCCGTGCACTCGCTGCTCTTCCTGGAGTGGGGCCGCGAAGTCGCCGTCCTCCGCGTCCTGGGCTGGTTCGCCCCCAACCTGACGTACTTCTACACCATGGACGCCCTCGCCTCCCCCACCGAGCCCTACATCCCCCCCCGGCTCGTCGCGATGGCGGCCCTCTACTGCGCCCTGTACACCGGGGCGCTGCTGGCGGTGGGCGTGGTCCTGTTCCAGCACCGCGAACTCCACGCCGACTCCGGCAGCAGCACGCTGCCCGGCGGGGTGAACCTCATCGCCTGGGCCGGCCGCCTCACCGCCATCGCGGCCGCCTTCGGCGGGCTGATCCTGCTGTCCGTACCCCGCTTCTACCACGCCCAGGGCTACCTGCTGATGGGCGGGCTGCTTGCGGCGGGCGTGATCGGGTGGCTGGTGTCGGGCTACTTCGCCCGCGGGGCGCGGTGGACCTACTTCCTGGTCGCCGCCGCGGCGGTCCTGACCCTCGCGAGCGGACTCGCGGGAAGCCTGCTGCAGCGCCTCATCGAAGGCTGGGCCGGACGGGAACTCAACCCCGTGCCCTTCACGATCCTCGCCGCACTGGGCGTGATCGTCCTGCTGCTGCTTGTGCTCCCAAAAACGCGTCGTCATTTTCATCCGCGATACCAGGCCTAGCTTGGTGACTGGTTGACTGGTTGACTGGTTGACTGGTTGACTGGTTTCGTCTGTTCTGCTTCCGGACCGTCTTCGCCTTTCAGGCGCCCCCTCACCGCCCCGCTGTGCGGGGCACCTCTCCCCGAGGGGAGAGGGGTTACGGCGCCTGGTTCCCGGTTCCCGGCCCCCGGTCCCCGGTGGCTTGGTTCCCGGTTCCCGGTTCCTGGTTCCCGGTTCCTGGTTCCTGGTTCCTGGTTCCTGGTTCCTGGTTCCCGGTTCCTGGTTCCTGGTTCCCGGTTCCCGGTTCCTGGTTCCCGGTTCCTGGTTCCTGGTTCCCGGTTCCTGGTTCCCTGGTTCCCGGTTCCTGGTTCCCGGTTCCTGGTTCCCGGTTCCTGGTTCCCCGCCCTACTGCACCGGCACGCGCTCCAGGCGGGCCCGGACGGCGGCGGTCTCGTCTTCCTCTTCCGCCTGCGTCTGCAGGTCCTCTCCGAACCGCACCAGCCGCATGCTGTTGAACATCACGAAGATGGCGGCCGTCACGTGCAGCAGCGCCCCGAGGATCGGGGAGATGCGTCCCAGGGCGGCGAGGACCATGAAGGCGACGATGAAGATCACGCCCCCGATGAGGTTCTGGTGCACGACGTTGACCGTCTGCTTGGACAGGCGGATGAGGAAGGGCAGGCGGCGGAGGTCGTTGTTCATGAGGGCGATGGTGGCGGAGTTGATCGCCACGTCGCTGCCGGCGGCGCCCATGGCGATGGACAGATCGCCCGCCGCCAGGGCCGGGGCGTCGTTCACCCCGTCGCCCACCACCGCCACGCGGTGGCCTTCCTTCTTCAGCGCGTCCACCAGGTCCAGCTTGTCGCCCGGGAGGACCTCGGCCTGCACCTCGGTGCAGCCCATCTCCTTGGCGACGCGGCGGGCGACGGACCAGCGGTCGCCCGTCACCATCACCAGCTCGCGCAGGCCCTCGGTGCGGAGTTCCTCCATCGCCTGGCGGGCCTCGGGGCGCGTCCGGTCCTCCATGCCGATCCAGCCCAGCACCCGCCCGTCGCGAACGACGTACAGGATGCTCAGGCCCTCGGGCTCGGCGAACTTGGGGTCCTGGCGGAGGGGATCGAGGTCAACGGCGTGATCGGCGATCCAGGCGGCACGCCCGACGAGGATCTCCTGCCCGTCCACCTTCGCCCGCACGCCGCGCCCGGAGGCCTCCTCGAAGGCCTCGCAGCGCTGCCGCGGGACGCGGACCTCGTCGGCGACGGCGACGACGGCGCGGGCGACGGGGTGCTTGGACATCTGCTCCACCGACGCCGCCGCCCCCAGCAGATCGGCCGCGTCCACCCCCGGAGCGGGCGTGAGCTTCGTCACGGCCAGCGCCCCCGTGGTGAGCGTGCCCGTCTTGTCAAATACGAAGGCCGTCATGTTGCGGGCCGCTTCGAGGTTGGACACGTCCTTGATGAGGATGCCCAGCCGCGCCGCGCACGACAACGCCGCCACCATCGCCGACGGAACCGCCAGCACCAGCGCGCACGGGCAGGCGACGACGAGCATGGACACGGCGCGGGCGGGGTCGCGGGTGAAGAAAAGCACCACCCCGGTGATGACGAGGATGGCGGGGGTGTACCAGGCGGCGTAGCGGTCGATCAGCCGCATGATCGGAATGCGGGTCTGCTCGGCCTCCAGGATGAGCTTGCGGACCTTCCCGAGGGTCGTGTCCTCGCCCGCGCGGGTGACGCGGACGTCGATGGCCCCGGCGAGGTTGTTCGTGCCGCTGAAGACCTCCTCGCCCTGGGCCTTGTCGACGGGGAGGGACTCGCCGGTGACGTTGGCCTGGTTGATGGAGGACTGGCCCGAGACGATGACCCCGTCGGCGGGGATGTTATCGCCCGGGCGGATGCGGACGACGTCCCCGGGGTTCAGCTCGCGGGGGTCGACCTCCACCTCCGTCCCGTCCTCGCGGACGCGCTGGGCCTTCTTGGGGGAGATGCGGACGAGTTCCTCGATGCTCGCCCGCGCCCCCAACGCCGTCCGCGTCTCGACGAGGTTGGACAGCAGCAGGATGAACGCCACCGTCCCCGCCGCCCGGTAGTCCAGGATGGCCACGGAGGCGACGATGGCGAGGGCGACCAGCTCGTCCATGTGCAAGTGCCCGCGGAGCAAGCACTTGATGGCGTGCCAGATCACCGGGGCGCCCAGGAGGATCGTCCCCAGCAACGCCAGCGTGTCGCTGTAGAAGTTCTTGCCGTCGGCGTCGGTGTGCTCGGGGAAGAGGAATACCGTCAGGTATCCCAGCAGGACCAGCACGCCCCCCACGAGAATCCCGACGATCATCAAGCCAGCCCGGCCGGTCTGCTTTTCGACCGACTCCTTCAGGATATCGTGAGCCATTCCTTGCTCCGCCTTTGTGCATGGGCCCCGGCACGTGTGCCGTCCGAGTGCCCCGGGTGTACGAGCACGTTCGTGTACTTAGGATACGGACCGACGGAACCGCCGGTTCGACCGGGGCGCGGATTGTACCCAATGCCTATTCGTCGCGAGAAGCGGAATTGTTTCACTCCAAAGCGTTTCCGTCCCCCAGCCCCCCGTTCTGCTGCACAGTCCCAGTACCGGGTGTGGCCGGTCTTCGGTGGGCCCGTTGGTCACGGCATCGCGCGTGGGGTGTCCCAAATCCGAAACCCGAAACCCGAAATCCGAAACAAATTCAAAACGGCAAATCCGCAGGACAGAAACGGGCTCGGGGTCTGCGGGAGTCGGCCATGCAGTCGAAGCGTCCTGCGGCGGGGCCGCGTTTGGGATTTCGGTCCTTCGGGTTTCGGATTTGTTTCGGATTTCGTGCTTCGGATGTCGGATTTCGACGACCCAGGCGGGTTTCGGATGCCATCCAACCCTCCCCCGCCCGCCCCCACCGTTTTTCGGCCACGCCCCCAACGCCCTGCTGCTGCGTCCCATTCCGTTGACTTCCCGCCCTCCAGCGGGCACAGTATCATCCAACAATGCCACTACGCATCCTTCCAACCTCCGCCCCGACCGCCCCCCCCGCTCCGCCGCTGGAGCCCTTCGCCCGCCCCTGCGTCCTCGCCCTGCTCGCCATCCTGGCCCTGGGGGCAAGCCTGCGGGCCGTGTGCGTCTGGCGGAGCGAGAATATCGCCCGCGACGGCGTGCGGTACGTGTACATGGCGCGGCACCTGACAATGCGCCCGACCGCCGACGCCGTGCGCGCCTTCGACTACCACCCCGGATACTCCGCCGCCATCGCCCTCCTCGCCCGCACCACCGGGGCCGCCTGGACCCCCGGATGGATCCGCTGCGGGCAGTGGATCAGCGTCGTCGCGGGCGTCCTGACGCTGCTGGCCGTCTACTACATCGCCGCCCGAACCTTCCGCCCGGGCATCGGGCTCGCGGCGGCGGCCATGGCGGCCGTCTCCGGCGCCTACGTCGAGGTCAGCGCCAACCTCATCAGCGACGCCTTCGCCCTCATGGCCGCCGCCGGGGCCGTCGCTTTCGCCCTCGCTGCCCTGCGGGCCCTGCGGGAGGCGAGATGGCAGGCCCTGGGCTTCGCCGCCCTCTCCGGAACCGCCTCCGCTCTGGCGTACCTCACGCGGCCTGAGGGGCTGCTGAGCGGCGTCGTCGCGCTCGTCCTGCTGCTCCTGCCCGCCCGCCTCGGCGCCCGCGGGCGGCTCGTGCAGGCCTTCGCCCTCGTCACCCTCCTCGCCGTCACCCTCGCGGGCATCCTTCCGTATGCCATGACCATTGACGCGTTCACGCAGAAGAAAGGCCTGGACGACTTCGTCCTCTCCACGCCCGGGCCCCTGTTCGTCGCGACCCTGTTCGGCGAGGACGGGTTCGCCGACGCCATCCGCCGCGCCGTCGACCGCCTTCGCGCTGCCATGGGCACCCCCCTGGCCGTCCTGTGCCTCATCGCCGTCGGGGGATGGCTCGCGGCGGCGACCCCCCGCTTCCGCCGCGCCGGGCTCCTCGCACCCCGCCCCACGCCCGAGGGGCTCGTCGTCCTGCTGGTCCCCCTGGGGATCATGCTGCCCCTCGTCATCGCCCTCGAGTACCGCCAGAGCGGGTCCTACATCTCCTCCCGCCACCTGCTCCTGCCCGCCACCTTCCTCATGCCCCTGGCGGGAGCGGGCGTGCTGACATTGGGGCAACTGACGGCCGTGGCGGCGGGACGGATCGGCTTTGCGCTGCGGGCGGCGCCGGCGACGGCGTTCTGGGCGGGCGTGCTGGCGGTGGGCCTGCTGGTGCAGGCCTTCCCGGTCCTGCACGAGGGCAAGGCCTGCTTCCGCCAGGCCGGGCTCGCCCTCCGCGAACGCCTGGGGCCCGACGCCCGCATTCTCACCAACGACGTCCGCGTGGCCCTGCACGCCGAGGCCGACCCATTGCAGTTCGGAAACGGCTCGCCCCTGCCCGCCAACGCCGACGCCCTCGGGGTGCATTCCCCCCAGCGCCTGCTCGCGTGCCTGCAGTTGGCCGAGGGGGGCAGCGGGTACGAGGCGGTGGCCCTGAGCGACCGCCTCGTCCGCACGCACCCCACCCTCGCCGATTGGCCCTCCCTGCTGCCCGCGGGCGAGTTCGAGGCCCCGCTGACCTTCACGAGTTCCCGCAAGGACACCGTGCGGGTCTGCATCCGCCGCCGCCCCGAATCGCCCGCGACGACTCCCCGCGCGGACTGATCCCGGCGGCTATAGTGAGGGAGGACCCGGAAGGAAACGGAGCCCGATGACGCGCCCGATCGAATTCGCCAAACTGTCCGGAAGCGGGAACGACTTCATCTGCATCGACAACTGCGACGGACGGTACGATGCCCTCATCGCCGCCCCCAAGGACGTCGAACGCTTCGCGCAGACCCTCTGCCGCCGCGGTCTGGGCGTGGGGGCGGACGGGGTGATCTTCGCCTGCACCGTCGACCCCGGCCTCCGCGAGCACGCCGACATCGCCGCCCGCCTCTTCGAGGCCGACGGCACGGAGGCCGAACTCTGCGGGAACGGGACCGCCTGCTTCGTACACTGGGTGCTGGCCAACCGCATGGTCCAGAAGGACCAGGTGGACATCCTCACGCCCGCGGGGGTCGTGATCGGCCGCGATGCCGACGCGGTGTACACGCGGGTGTGCATCCCGATCCCGCGCGATCTGCAGCGCGACGTGCACCTGCGCCTCGCGGGCACGCCGTGGACGTGCGACTACGTGGTGGTGGGCGTCCCGCACGTGACGACGTTCGTGGAGGACATCGACACCGTGGACGTGGCCCGCTGGGGCCCGTTGCTGCGTCACCACGAGCGGTTCGCCCCCCGCGGGGTGAACGCGAACTTCGCCCAGGTCCTCGGGGAGGGCGAACTCGCGATCCGCACGTGGGAGTTCGGGGTGGAGGGCGAGACGCTGGCGTGCGGGACGGGGTCCACCGCGTGCGCGATCCTGGCGGCCCTGCGGAACGGGTGGGGGCGCGAGTTCGCCACGGGCGAGCGCCCCATTCGCGTCCGCGCCCGTAGCGGGGACGTGCTGCGGGTCTACTTCGCCCGCACGGACGACGGGACGTTCACCGACCTGTGCCTCGAAACCGTTACCCGCTGCATGTACGTGGGAACGGTGTGCGAGGAGTTGGCCTGCAACGCGATGGGAACTGCGGCTTGCTGAGCATCGACCAGAATTGCCATCCCCTCTGGGACGTCCTGCCCAAGCTCCAGGCCCTCGCCCTCCGCGGGCAGGCGGTGACGCATGGCGTGGAGGACATCGACACCGCCTTCACCGCCGTCGGGGGCTCGGCGGCGTCGGCGTTGCGATTCGCCCCGGAGCGCTACTACCGCAGCGGGGGCGCCGACTGGGGCGCCGCCATCTTCTACCACGCCTTTCTCGGGCGCCTGCCCGTCGAGATCCGCCAGTGGGAGCCCTACACCGGGCGGAGCACGAAGGCCCTGGCGAAGGAGCTGCAGCGGTCCGTCGATGACCTGTACGACGCCTACTCCCCGAGCGACAACTGGCAGCTCATCGGCCCCAGCTACGTGGGCGAGGCGGGAAGGCACCGCACGATCGCGGACCTGAGCGTCCGCGAGACGGGCCCGTTCCTCCGCGAGATGATGGCCCTGGCCCGCAAGGACATGCGTGAGCGGTTCCCCACGCGCCAGTCGCAGGAGCGGTGCGACGCGTGGTTCGCCGCCGAGGCCCGCCGCCTCGACGCCCTCCTCGCCCGCCACGCCGACGGGAGCCTCGTGGACCTCTACGCCGACTGGCTCACATCGTGCCTGCAGGGCCAGGCCCGCGTCGTGCTAACCTCCGACCTCTTCGCCCTCTCCCGCCCTGCGGGCCACCCCCGCCTGCTCCAATGCTTCTGCCGCGACTACCCCGCCCTCGCCGAACTCTACAACGCCGCCCTCGCCCAGACGAACTCCGAACTCCGCCCCCTCCGCACCGACGAGGGCGAACTGCCGTTCTTCGCCGCCTACGACTACCAGGGCCACCGCGTCCGCTCCGTGCTCCGCATCGAGGGCGATACGCTCCGCACGCTCGACCACACCGTGCCTCTGCCGCCCGGGGGGGGCGACGCGTTCGCCGCCCTCGCGGACGCGGGCATCTCCGCCATCGCGGGCAAGGCGGTCCTCCTCGTCCTCCAGGCCCGCACCGGGCCCGCCGGGGACGCCCTCGCCCTGCCCTACCGCGGGTCGCTGTACGTGCCCGCCGCCCACCGCCTCGCCGAGGCGCTCCTCGCGGAGGGGCGCCTCGACGGCCCGCTGCGCCCGCTCGTTCGCGTGCGGTTCCGCCTGCTCGACCGCCTCCGCTCGCTCGACACGCCCCTATGCCTCCCGGAGCACCTCGCGGCCGCGATGGGCGAGACGGAGGTGCCCGCGCGGGCCCTGGGCGAACGCTGGGCCTCCCTCGCCGCCGATGCCTCCGATCGCCTCGGCCGCCTCCGCGACGACGCGCAGCGGGAGGCGTGGCAGCGGGAGGCCTTCCCCTCCGCCTTCACCGAGATCGACGCCCTCGACGCGAAGCGGCGGGAACGGGCGAAGGAGGACCCCAGGAGCCCCGACGTCCGCGAGGCCTCGCACCGCATCCGCGACCTGCAGCGCGACGTGCTGGAGGGCACCGTCCGCCAGATCGCGCTTGACTGGCAGGTGCGGGACGTGGATTACTGGGACTCTCGCGGAGCGCTGTGGCCCTGGTGCCTGGCGCTCGGCGGAGAAGGGTTTTACCATGACGTGGTCTCGCAGGCGGAAATCTACACCGAAGGGCCCCTCCGGGAGTGACGGGAAGCGGCGGGCGGATCGCATCCGCGGGCACTACATCCCCCGCCTCTCCCGCCGCACCGACTACCGCGCGCTGGACTGGGCGTCGGCGGGGTCGCAGGAGGCACGCTTCCGCGTCCTCGCCGACAACGTCGACCTCGCGGGCAAGCGCCTGCTGGACGTCGGGGCCGGGCTGGGCCACCTCTGGGAGTACCTCAAGGACACCGGCGTGCCCGCGGACTACACGGGCGTCGATATCCTGCCCGAGATGGTCGAGCGGGCGCAAGCGCTGCATCCCGACGCCCGCTTCCTCCACGCCGACATCTTCCAGGACGCCCACCCCGTCTTCGAACGCGAGAGCTTCGACGTCGCCTTCTGCTCGGGCGTGTTCAACCTGAACCTGGGGAACAACCACGAGTTCCTCGCCGCCGCCCTGCCGATGCTGCTGGACCTGGTCCGCGAGCACGTGGTGATCAACCTCCTGCACGCCCGCGTGGGGTGGGACCCCCAAGACCGCTACTTCCACTTCCACCCCGACGAGGTCCTCGCCCTGGTGCGCCCCCTGCCCTGCGACGCCCGCCTCCTCGACGATTACCTGCCCAACGACTTCACCGTCATCCTCCGCAAGCGCACCTCGTGAGGGGCGGGCTGCCCCCTACGATACTGACAGGGGCCTTTATGGGTGCCGGAAAGGAGCGACGATGGCCCGGGTGGGCGCAGCATGGGTGATGGCGGCGGTGGGCGCGGCGGTGCTGGCGGGGGCGGGGGGCGTAGCGCGCGGGGACGGGAAGGCGTTCAGCGCGGCGACGTACGACGCAGCGAGCATCCCTGCCCAGCGGGCGATCCTCGCGTGGCGGGACGGGGTGGAGACGCTCGTCGTCGAGTCGCACGTCGTATCCAGATCGCCCGAGGTCGCCTGGGTCCTGCCCCTTCCCGCCGAGCCCACCTCGCTCGGGATCGCCGATCCCGGCACGCTCACCAGCGCCGCCCTCTGCCTCGCCCCCCGCCTCATCGACGACCTGCGTTCCTGGCGCAACTTCGTGTGGCTGCTGGGGGGGCTGCTGCTGCCCCCTGCCGCCGTCACGCTCTGCCTCCGCGACCCGCTCCGCCGCCAGCGCGTGCGCTCGCGGCTGCTGGTGGCGGAGTTCCTGCTGCTGGTGCTGGCGGTGGCGATGTTCGGCCCGGGGCTGTCGGGCCTGGAGTCGCCCACCGCCGCCGCACCGGTGAGCGAGACGGGCGTATCGCTGCTGGGGGCGAGGCGAGTGGGAAACTACGAGACCGCGGTCCTCGACGCCCGCGACGCCAACTCCCTCGATGCGTACCTGCGGGAGAACGGGTTCGGGGGACTCGATGCGGGCGATCGGGCGGTGGTGACCGACTACCTCGTGCTGGGCTGGCGGATGATGGTCGCCCGCCTGGCGAAGGACGCCAACTCCGCCCTGCCCCACCCCATCGTCGCGACGTTCCCCAGCGACGTGCCCGTCTACCCCATGCGCCTCACCGGGCAGTCGCACGCGCCCACGCGCGTCGAACTGTTCGTCATCGCCGATCGGCAGGTGGAGGCGGAGCATTTCACCCGCATCGCCGCTGACCGCTTCACGCTCCAGGAGGGAACGCAGTTCGTCGGTTCGCACTACGCCGGCAGCCGCGGGGACCTCTTCATCGGCAGCCCGGACCTGGCGAAGTGGATGTGGGACGGATGCGTGGTGACGGCGTTGCGGGGGAGGCTCAACCCGGGGCAGATGGACCGGGACGTGCGCCTTCGGCCGGTGGACGCCCCGCCCTACCGCGCCCGGGGATTCAGCCCCGCGGCCGTCCGCGACCTGTCGCTGACGGTGGCGGGGGGCGGGGCGGTGTTGGGGCTCGTCGGGGCGATGGTGCTGACGGGGAGGCGCCGGAGATCCCCCAGAGCGCCGCTGGCGGTGGCGACGTGCGTGCTGCTGGTGCTGGGGGCGGCGGGGGTGGTGCGACTGGTCGTGCCCGGGGAGCCCGTCCGTCGCGGGCGCTTCCTGCACCAGGCGGCGGCGGAGGCACGGATCCAGCGGTTGGACATGGGCGTGGCCAAGCTCGCGGTGACGGGTTTGCTCCCCGACCCGCTCACGCCCGACACGGCGGAACGCATCCCCTCGCTGCTGGCGGACGCGGGGCTGATGCGGGAGGTCGTGAACCCCTTCACGGGGGAACCCATGCGAATGGAGCGGAGCCCGGGCAACTACTCGCTGCAGGTGATCAACGGGCGGGCGGAGATCTGCCTGTACGACACCATCGGGCGCCGGCGGCGGCTGGAGGCGTTCCGGGAGCAGGCGAATCGTCAGGAGTGATACAATTCGCCTCAGATTTCTTTGCCAAGTGCCTGCGCTCCCGATATGATGCTCTGCAATCCGGCGGTAGGCGCCGGAACGCCATGGTTCGCGTGCCGCCACCGGGCTGCGGAAGCTACGTTGGGGCACTGGATTGGGAGTGTCTGTCGTGAGAATCTACGTCGGAAATCTCAGCTACAACACCACGGAAGAGTCACTTCGCTCCGCCTTCGGGGAGTACGGCACGGTGGACGAAGTCGCGATCATCACCGACCGTGAGACCGGCCGGGCCCGCGGGTTCGGGTTCGTGTCGATGTCCAACGACTCCGAGGCCCGCGAGGCCATCGAGGTCATGAACGGCAAGGAACTCGACGGGCGGACGCTCGTCGTGAACGAGGCGCGCGAGCGCACGGGCGGCGGCGGCGGCGGTGGGGGCGGCGGCGGGCGGCGCAATCAGTGGTAAGCCCCTCCTGCCGGAACTCCTGCAACAACGGGGTTAGCTGAAGCGTATCCGGCCTCTCCGCCCGCGCGGGCTTTGGGCTTCGCGGGCGGAGAGGCGCGGTTCTCTTTTTCCCTCGCGGATTTTAGAGGTCCGCGCCTGCCGCCAGTTCCAGCACGTCCACGCCAACCGTCTCCTCGGACACGTAGCGGCCATTCACGCTCATGCCGTAATGCGTCCCCATAAGCGACAGGTCCTCCAGGTCGACCCGTCCATCGTACGTCATATCCCCCTGGCTCCACGTCTTCCCCGCCGCACCGTAGAACGTGCCCAGGATCGTCAGATCGTTCACGTCCACCATCCCATCGAGGTTCACGTCTCCGGCCAGGGCCACCAGCACGGGCAGTTCGAGATCCTGGCCCAGCGGGACCCCCAGAGCGTTGCGCACGCCCACCCGCCCCAGCCGTGCCACGTACCGCCCCGCCGCACACCCCGCCCCCGACAGATCCCACCGCGCGGTCAACGTCTGCGCGTCGTACTGCATCGTCCCCGCCGACAGGTCCTCGAATCGCCCCAGCGTCTCGTTGTACAGCGTCAGCGCCCCGGCCTCCAATGAGGCCCGGACGTCTTCGCTGAACGTGATGCGCAGCGTGTCCAGCCGGTCCGGCGCCAGCCGCCCATCGTTGACCTCCGCCCCCACCACGGTCGGGGCCGCCAGTGCCTGCAGGATGACGGAACGGCCGTAGAAAGTGCCCAGCCGGGTCAGGTCGTCCAGACCGACGAACCCGTCGTAGGTCAGGTCGCCCTGGGCCCAGGACATCCCCGTACGCCCGTAGTAGCCCCCAATTACCGTCAGGTCATCCAGGTCCACGACCCCGTCCAGGTTCACGTCGCCCGGAAGGGCCACGTACAGCGGGGTCACGAAGTCGCCGCCCGGCCTCCCGTCGCCGTCGCCATCCAGCAGGCCCCCGGCCATGTCACGGATCCCCTCCGCCGGCAGCACCGCCCGATAGTACGCGGGCGGGAGCGTGACGGCGGACAGGTCCCAGCGGGCCGTCTGCGTCCGCAGATCGTAGCTGAACGTCGCGCCCGTCAGGTCCACCGGCATGCCGTACTCCGTGTCGTTCCATAGCGTCAGATCGCTCACGCCCACCGTGGCGGAGACGTCCTCGCTGAAGGTGAACGCCAGCGACGTCAGCTCGCTCGGACGGTTCGCCCCGCCGTTGCGGACCACCTCCGCCACCTGGGCGGGCGGGTCGACGAAGAACGGGCTCTCGGGATCCCCCAGCAGCGTGGCGGAGAAGAAGATCCACCGCGCCATGCCGTACTGCGACGGGCGATCCATCTTGGAGTCGAAGTGCGCCTCGCCCGTGCGGACGATGTGCTCGTTGAAGATGGCGTCCCAGAACTCCAGGTTCCAGTAGTGGTTCCCGCCCGGGTACTCCCCGGGGGAGTACCATCCGTAGTGCGTGTTCAGGATGGCCGCCCACGCCCCGCGTTCGGCGGTGACGAGCGTCTCCCCGATGGCGTCGTTGGAGGCGAACTGTCCGGCGAAGCAGCCTTGGGAGTACAGGAGGAACGGGGCCTCGTTGGTCAGTCCGTGGATGTCGGCGGCGAGCATGTCCGCCACGCGGGACGCGGTGGAGTGCCCGAGGTGATTGGCGAACACCGGGCTGTTGTTCAACGCCGCCACCGTCCGCGCCAGCCCGCCCGTCCCATCGCGGTCATACACGGTCACATTCGTGTACCCCGAGGGCATGGTCGCGGACTGGATCGCGTCCATGGAGGTCGCGCCCCACGTCAGGGGGCTGCTGCTGAGCAGTTCCCCGATCCAGACGGCCGTGGTGGGGTTGGGCCCGGGCGAGAGTTCGTGCGCGATGGTCTTGGCGACGAAGCGGGCGGTTTCGGCGGAGGTGGAGACGGGCGCCCGGCCGACGAAGAGTTCCGGGGCGCGGTCCACGTCCCCCCCGTTGGCCCCGTCGGTCTCGCGGCCCCAGTAGGCGTCGTTGTTGGAATTGTACGGGCCATCAAGGCAGGCGAAGTACATGTCCGAGCTGAACTGCTCGGTGTACCCGTTGGCGAGGACGAGAACCGAACGCTGCGGCACCTGGTCCACGTCCCCGCCCAGCAGGACCCATCGGGCGCCCCAGTGGCGGTAGGCGTCGGTGAGGAACTCCCGGATGCGGCCGGCGGAGTCGTTCTCGCCCGCGAAGGAGGAGGTATAGTTCGCGTAGATGTACTCGGTGGTGACGATCGTGCCCGTGAGCCCGCGGGCGAGCTTGTGGTCCAGCAGCGGCTGAAAGGAACTCGCCAGCGCCCCGGAGGTTACGATCACGTACTCGTACTGCCCCACCGCCGGCAGGGCGTTCGGGGCGGGCTCGGCGGAGGGCTCAGCGAGGGGGCTGTAGACGGCGAGGGCGGAGTCGTTCTCCACCAGGTCCAGCACGCGATGGGCGTCGGCGGCGAGGGGGCGGACGGCGACGGACTCCCCGCCGGCCTCCAACTGCAGGGACAGGCGGATGTCCTGATGGAAGGTCACGGTCCCGCTCGCACCGGCGTAGCTCACGGGGTAGACCTGGAGCACGGCGATGCGGTAGCCCCCGAGCGTCTCGGTGTAGTACTCGACGCACTGCCCGCGGGGGAACGACTCGCTGTACGCTGCTGCCACATCCCCCCCCGGTGCGGGCGTCCCGTACGGCAGCAGCACCGCCGCCGCCAGTGGCACCCCGTCCGCCAGCACCTGCCCCTCCCCCGCGGCCGCCGTCACCCCCGCCACCCGCGTCTGGGGGGGCAGCAGGACGCGGACGAGGCGGTAGGGCACGACGGGATCGGACTCCGACACCCACAGGTCCTCGCCCTCGAGCGTTACGGCGAACCCGCCTTCGGTCTGCGACAGCACGGGCGTGCCGGAGAAGTGCAACTGCAGTTCCGCGGATGGCCCCCCCGAGGGGTCGGAGCGGTGAAGCGGACTCACCCGATACCCGCTCCACTGGAACCGCTCAGTCGTGTCGGCCGCGGGGGTGAGGGCCCCCGCTGCGGCCAGCAGGTCCGCAAACGTTCCCCCCGCGTCCCCGCTCAACAGGAGGCGTGATTCGAGCGGCTCGATTCCGTTGCGGCTATGGGGGGCGGCTTTTGAGGCCCACTTCATGTTCGTCTCCGGCGCCAGAGAACGCCCGTCCTTACGTTGCCGGGAAACGGCCAAACCAGAGAGCGCTCCCTCCCCAAGGCCCTCCGCATGTCCCGTCGCCTGCGCATGCGTGCGCGAAGAACTGCCCGTGAGCCCGCCGACTCGGAAAGCTGCCCCCCTGATTTCAGAGGCTTTCAGGCCCGAACGCCGCGACTGGGGCTCGCCGTAAAAAGTGACGCCTACGGCCTTCACCGTAGGGCATGGACAAGCTTATTCGATGAATTCGAATTCATCAAGACCCGTTCCAGTAGGAAGCGTGAATTCCCATACTGGCAACCCGGGCGGGAAGTGTGCTCTAATCCCCCCCACAAGGAATCTAACATGGCCAAGACATTCGCAAGGGACATCGTGAACGCGGCCTGGCGGGCGCAGGTGCTGATCCCCGCATTCAACACGCCCTACCTGCCCGTGATGGCGCCGACCGTGCGAGCCCTGCGTGACGCGCGGTGCTTCGGGCTCATTGCCGTCGCGAGGCCCGAGTGGACCAAGTTCCAGGCCCACTCGATCCGCCACGTCCGCGACGAGTACGAACGCGTCAAGGACGAACGGTTCACCCGCCTGCACCTCGACCACGTCCCCGTCATCGACGAGGACGACCTGGAGGTGGACTGGCGGCCGATCCTCGCCGACGCGCTGCGCTTGGGCTATGAGTCGGTCATGATCGACGCCTCCCGCCTGCCCCTCGACGCCAACATCGCCGTCACCCGCGAGGTCGTCGAGATGGCCCGCGCCTACAACGTGCCCGTGGAGGCCGAACTGGGCGCGATCCTTGGGCACGGGGAGGGTCCCCTGCCCCCGTACGAGGAACTCTTCGCCTCGCGCAAGGGGTTCACCGATCCCGACGAGGCCCGCCGCTTCGTCGCGGAGACCGGTGCGGACTGGCTCTCCGTCGCCTTCGGGTCCGTCCACGGGGCGATCTCGGCCGCCCGCAAGCACGAGAAGAAGGTCGCCGCCCGCCTGGACATCGAGCACCTCGACCGCCTGTCGGCCGTCACGGGCGTTCCCCTCGTCCTGCACGGGGGGACGGGCATCCCCAAGGCCTACGTGCTCCAGGCCGCCCGCCACGGGATCGCCAAGATCAACATCGCCGCCGCCACCCGCCAAGCCTACGAGTCCCACCTGCAGGAGTCCGTCGAGGCCGCCCAGCAGGCCGTCTACGAAACCGCTATGCGGATCCTGTGCGAGGACCTGGACCTGCAGAACACCATCGGCCGCCTACCGGTGTAGCGGGGCGCCCGGGGACCGCACCCCGGGAACGGTGACCACTTCGCGAACTCGCTTATCGGTCCCCCGCGCTTGCGGTGCTTGGGTCCCGGGGCGTCCGGGATCCCGGCCCCTCCCCCGCTACTTCCGCGACGCCCGCACCGCTTCCAGCACGGGGGCGACCTGCTCCCCCGCGAACTCCAGGCTCGTGACCGCGCGGATGGATCGGGGCCCCGTCGCCAGCATCAGCACCCCGCGTTGGGCGAGGCGCTCGACGAGGAGCGCCGCGGGCACGTCCCGCACACGGAAGATCACGATGTTCGTCTCCACCGTCGCCGGATCGATCTCGATCCCATCGATCTCCGCCAGGCCCTCGGCGAGCGCGCGGGCGTGGGCGTGGTCGTCGGGGAGGCGGGATCGGTGGTGGTCCAGCGCGTACAGCGCCCCGGCCGCGATGATCCCCGCCTGCCGCATCCCGCCCCCGAACATCTTGCGGAAGCGGCGGGCGCGATCGATGAACTCCGCCCCTCCCGCCAGGGCCGATCCCACCGGGGCCCCCAACCCCTTCGAGAAGCACACGCTGACCGAGTCGAAGTGCCTCGCGTACTCGCGCTCCGCAACGCCCGTGGCCACACACGCATTCCACAGCCTCGCCCCGTCCAGGTGCATCCGCAGCTCGTGCTCGCGGGCGGCGGAGGCGACGGCGGCGACCTGCGAAACGGGCCACACGCTGCCGCCCCCCCGGTTGTGCGTGTTCTCCAGGCACACCAGCCGCGCCCGCGGAAAATGCACGTTCCGCGCCCGCACGGCCGCGTGGAGGTCGTCCGGGGTGAACACGCCCCGCGCCCCCGGCAGGAGCCGACACATGAGCCCGCTCAAGGCGGCCGGGGCGCCGCCCTCGTAGTAGTAGATATGCGCCTCGGCGTCGAGGAGCACCTCGTCGCCCGGTTCGGTGTGGGTGCGGAGGGCCACCTGGTTGGTCATCGTGCCCGAGGGCATGTAGACGGCCGCCTCCATCCCCAGGATCTCCGCCGTCCGTCGTTCGAGTTCGTGGACCGTCGGATCGTCGCCCAGGACGTCGTCGCCCACGGGCGCCCCGGCCATCGCCGCCCGCATCTGGGGGGTAGGTTTCGTGATGGTGTCGCTGCGGAGGTCGATGATGGTCGGCATGTGTCGGTCCTCAAGCCAGGGCGATCAACTTCCCCATGGCGCCCGGCGGATTCTCGTTCTGAGACGCAACAGTCACTCGGCGTATTCACTGCTCACGCAGCAGCCGCGGGCGTCGAAGAGGTTGAGGTAGAACGCCTTGGCATCGCGGGGGAGGACGGCGTCGGCGCGGGCGGGGGCGGGGTTGAGGGCGGCGGGGAGGATCTCCCAGGCGCGGTCGGGCCCCTCGCCCTCGTCGCGGGTGAAATTGAGTTCCGCGCGGACGACGGGGACGGGCGAACGGTAAGCCACCCACGCCACGCGCCCCTCCACGCCCTGACCGGTCACGCGCGGCAGCGGGGTCCCGCCACGGAAGAGGCTGTCGGCGAAGACGAGCGTCTCCTCGTGGTTCTCCCCCGCCGGACCGTGCCCGTGCGGCATGCGGACGCGGATGGACAGCGTCCGCTCCCCCACCGCCGTGCGGTACGACTCGCGGTGCGGGCGCATCCAGTAGGCGAAGTCGTTCGTCCCATTGAGCCACAGCATGGGCAGGCGGGCGTTGGGCAGGTACACCGATGGGTCCCACAGCGAGAACCACTTCCGGGCCTTCTCCGACCCCATCGTCTCGAACTGCGGGCTCCACGCGGAGTGCGCGCCCAGGAACCCACAGCCATACACCGGAGCGGCGAAGCGGAAGCGGTCATCCACCCCCGCCGTGATGCACGTGAGGTATCCGCCCCACGACACCCCCGTCACGCCGATACGCGCCTCGTCCACCTCCGGGAGCGACCGGAGCAGGGAGTGCCCGCGCAGGGCGGCCGCGATGGCGTGGTACGTCCACTGGTCCTCGATGGGCTCATCGATCTGCCCGAACCCGCCCCACCCGGGCGGCCCGCCGAGGTCGTGCCGCGGACGGCCGCTATGGTCGCCCCCGAACGTGCAGCCGCACGTGTCCATGGAGATGGCCGCGTACCCGCGCGAGGTCCACAGGCGGACCCAGTTCGCGAAGGCCGTCCCGCCCCCGCCGTGGAGAAGGACCATGCCCGGGACCCTGGTCCCGGGGGGCACGTCGGGGAGCCCGACGTACGCGAAGACCCGCGTCTCCTTCCCCCGCCAGGCCGCGCCCTCGTAGAACAGCGCCCGCACGCCGTCGGCCTCGAACCCCGGAGCGTCCCAGGTGCGGGGGGGCGTGGAGAGGTCGGTCAGGTTCCAGGGAATCATGGCGTTCATAGGCGTCCTTTCCTCGCCTGGTCTCCGGTGCGAACCCGCAAGGGGAGAGGTTATAGGTTAGAGGTTAGAGGTTAGAGTGTTTGCGCTGTGACCGTGGCAAACGTCTCAACCGCCCAACCAGGCCCGAGCACCTGCACTCTCACCTCTCACCTCTCACCTCTACCCTTCTTTCCCGAGCCCTAGCACGTCCTGCATGTCGTACAGCCCGGGGGGCTTGTCCATGATCCACTGGGCGGCCCGCAGGGCCCCGTGGACGAAGTTGTCGCGGGTATGAGCGGAGTGGGAGAACGTCAGCGTCTCGCCCAGGTTCCCGAAGTACACCGAGTGCTCCCCCACCGTGTCGCCCACGCGGAGCGCGTGCATGCCGATCTCGCCGCTCTTCCGCGGGCACTGGCCCCCGCGGCCCAGCGTGGCGACCTCGCCGTACTCCCGCCCCGTCGCTTCGCAGATGGACTTGGCGAGCATGATGGCCGTCCCGCTGGGGGCGTCCTTCTTGAAGCGGTGATGGGTCTCGGAGATCTCGACGTCGTAGTCCTCTCCCAGCGTGCGGGCGACGAGGGCGACGATCTTGACCAGCAGGTTGATGCCCATCGAGTAGTTCCCCGCCTTGACGATGGCGATGCGGGAGGCGGCGTCGGCGATGGCGGCTTCGTGGGAGGGGGTCAGGCCCGTCGTGCCGATGACCATCCGCGCCCCGTGCTCGCGGCAGACCTCGACCCAGTGCGACGTGCCCTCGGGCAGGGAGAAGTCGATGAGGACGTCGGGGGTGTCCTGCAGTTCGACGGTCACGGGGACCCCGAAGGTCCCCACGCCCGCCAGGTCGCCCACGTCGCGCCCCAGCAGGTCATGCCCAGGGCCCTCCAGGGCGGATACGATGTCGAACTGCTCGCTTTCGATGGCAAGGGCGGCGATGCGCCGGCCCATCCGTCCGGCGGCGCCGGTGATGGCGATTCTCGTCATGGGTCGTCAGCTCCTCAGGTTCGTGTGTCCAGCGTGAAGAGATACCCGCTCGGGGGGCCGCTGGCAAGGCAACGCGTGAGGAACTCAGAACTGCCCGAGGTCGTGCTCGACGAGGCACTTGCGGAGGAGGAGGTAGCGGCGGCCCTTGTACTGGGTGACTTCCCCCGTGATTCGCCAGCGGAGCCCCGGGGCGCCGGCCTTCTGCTCGGGCTCGACGAGCAGGTGGTTCGGCAGCAGGCGCATGGGCTGCTCCTGGAGGGTGTTGTCGGCCTCGAAGCGGGCGACGGCCCAGCCGGCGCCTTCCTCGCGGACGACGCGGACGACGCGGTCGACGACCATCTGCCCGGGCTTGGCCTGGAGCGACCGGCGGGGCGCGGGGGCGACGGACGGGGCGGGGGCGACGGGGGCGGGCACGCTCTCCCCGGCGACGAGGGTCTGCTCGAGGCGGTCGGCGCGCATGATCTCCAGCAGCTCGGCGGCTGCGTCTTCGACGGAGAATTCGGTGGGCGCCGTCCCCTCACTCCCGGGGTCGGGTGCGGGGCTGCCGGGATCGGGCGGGGAGTCGGGCGCCCCGGCGGGATCGGGGGCATTCGCGGGGGGCGCCTCGCTCGGGACCGGCGCGGACGGGGTGTGGGTCACGGGGGCTGCGGGGTTCTCGGGGGGGGCGGGCGGAGCGTTGTCGTCGGGATCGTAGCTCAGCTTCTGCAGCAGCAGGAAGTTCTTGCCCCGGTATTCGGTGGTGTCGCCCGTGACGCGGAAGACGCCCTGCTGCTGCTTCGTGGGCAGCTTCTCGAACTCCTCGAGCAGCCCGTTGGGCAGCAGGATGCGGTGGGGGTTGCGCGGCCCCGCCGTCCCGTCGGGCTCGCCCAGCAGTTCGATGGCGAACCACCCCCCGGACAGGCGGGCGATGGTGGCGCGGCGATGGACGATCTGCGAGCCCGGGGGCGAGGGCTTGGGGGGCGGGGGCTTGGGAAGCCCCGCATCGCCCTCGGGGGCGATGATCGGCACGTCGGGCCGCAGCAAGCCCATGCCCTCCAGCGGCGTCTTGCGGACGTAGGGGTCCCCGCCCGCCGAACCGGCCCCCAGCGGGTGGGAGCGGGAGCCCTCCTGCGCGGGGGCAAAGGGAGAGTGGGCGATGCAGGCCCCCAGCACGGCCAGGAGCACGAGCGTCGGAATGTTTCGGCGGTATCGCGTCATGTCGTTGCCCCCGATTGTACGCGGAGCACCGCGGGCGGTTCAATTGCGATGGGAACCTTTGTCAACTCCGAGCGTCCGCGATATAGTAAGCCTCTGCCCCCACTACGGAAGGACGCCATGATCATCATCGAGCCGCACATCCACATGTACTCCCGCACCACCGACGACTACCAGGCCATGTACGCCGCCGGCATCCGCGCCTGTGTCGAGCCGTCCTTCTGGCTCGGGGCCAACCGCCGCCACGCCGGGACCTTCTTCGACTACTTCCGCCTTATCCTCGACTTCGAGACCGTCCGCGGGCGCAGGTTCGGGGTGGACCACTTCGCGGCCGTCTCCGTCAATCCCAAGGAGGCCGAGGACCCCAAGCTCGTCGACGAGGTCCTGGAGGGCATGGGCGAGTACCTCGACCACGACCGCTGCGTCGCCGTGGGCGAGATCGGCTTCAACAACATCACGCCCAACGAGGAGCGGGCCTTCGTCCGCCAGTTGCACATGGCCCGCGAGCGCAAGCTCCCCGTCATCGTCCACACGCCCCACGTGGACAAGCTCCGCGGAACGCAGCGGATCGCCGACATCCTCGCCGCCGAGTCGATGGACCCCGACATGATCCTCATCGACCACAACACCGAGGAGACGATGGCCGTCAGCCGCGCCACCGGCTGCTGGTGCGGGATGACCGTCTACCCCATCAGCAAGCTCACGCCCCAGCGCGTCTCGGACCTCATCCGCGAGTATGGCTCGGAGCGGATGATGGTGAACGGGTCGGCCGACTGGGGCATCAGCGATCCGCTGTCGCTGGTGAAGGTGGTGGACTACATGCGGGATGACGCCCACGACGACGTGACAATTCAGCGGATCGTGAAGGACAACGCACTGGCGTTCTACTCGCAGAGCCCGCGCTTCCAGCCCGAACTGGACCTCCGGCCCGTGGACCCGAGACAGTTCCAGCGGTGAGAGAAGACCGGAACGTTATGATGGGTATGCAGAGGGCGTATGGCAGGGAAGCACCGTAAACCGAGCGATGACTGGATGGAGCCCGGGATCCTGGCCTTCGGCCGCCGGGGGCGGAACTCGTCGCGCAAGCCCCTGCCCATCCTTCGCCCCCCCCCTGCCAAGCCCAAGGACGGGACCCCGCCCAAGCGCCAAACGCCCGCCCCCGTCCCCCCCTCCGACGTCGAGCCACCCGAGGTCCCCCCCACTCCCGCCGCCCCCCCCGAAGGGGGCAGCAACCGCCCCTCCCTCCATGCGTGGCTGCAGCTTCTCCGCGCCCCTAACCTCCTCACCGTCCCAGGCGACCCCATTGCGGGATTCGCCTTGGCGGCGTTCCCGCTGGCGGCGGGGGCATTCTCCTGGCGGCTGGTCCCGGCCGCCATCGCTGCGCTGCTGTTCTACATGGCGGGCCTGGTCCATAACGACCTGTGCGATCTGGAGGAGGACCGACGGGACCGCCCCAACCGCCCGCTGCCCAGCGGCCGCGTGAGGCTGCGCTCCGCCCAGGTCGCCGCCGTCGCCTTCTTCGCCGCCGCCCTGCTCTCCGCCGCCCTCGCCGGACCCCACGCTTTGGCGGTGGCGGCGGTGCTGCTGATGGCCGTCATCGCTTACAACACCGCGCTCAAGCACATCCGCATCGCGGGCCCCCTGGCCATGGGGCTCTGCCGCGGTCTGAGCCTCTTGCTCGGGGCGGCCGTCTGGGGCCTGGCGGGCCTGACCGCCCCGCTGGCGGTGGCGTCAGGTGGGCTGCTGCTGGCGTACATCGCCACCGTCACGTGGCTCGCCGCGGGCGAAACGCGGGTGGAGCGCTTCGGTCCGCGGGCGGGCGTGCCCGTGGTCGTCTTCCAGGTCTGGGTGCTCGTGCTGGGCCTCCTCACCGCCAACCCCGCCCTCGCCATCGCCGTCCTCGCCCTCCTGCCGCTGCTGTTCGGCGTGCCCGGGGCGGATGGAGTGCTGAGGCACATGAGGCCGACGGCCCCGCCGCCTCGCAGCGCCCCGGCCCTGATCGGCCGCTTCATCCGCTTCCTGCTGCCCATCCAGGCGTGGCTGGTCTTCTCCGCCCTCCCCCCCGCGACCACCCTGGACGTGACGGCGCTGCTGGCGAACCCCTGGGGGTGGACAGCGATTGGACTGCTTGCGCTTTGGCCGATCAGCGCGATCCTATCAAAGTGGTTCTACTCGAGCTGAGGCTCCCTCTTCATCTGCGTTCATCGGCGTCCATCCCTGCTTCCCTTTCGGAACCCAGGCAAGGGCTTGCCCTCCGTGGTAGGATGAGTCCATGGACCGCAAACTCCTCATCGTCCAGGTCGCCGCCCTCTCCGCGGACTTCCCGTGGCGGACGCTGCCGCTGCGCCCCGCCCGTAGCGTCTTTCCCGCGGTGACGTGCCCGGTGCAGGCCTCCTTCCGCACCGCGAGTGCGCCGCGCGCGCACGGGGTGGTCGGCAATGGGTGGCTGTTCCGCGACCTCACGAAGATCCTCTTCTGGGAGCAGTCGGCGAACCTCGTCGCGGGGGGGCGGATCTGGGACGACTTCCGCGCGAAGGGCGGGACCGTGGGGATGCTCTTCTGGCAGCAGTCGCTGGGCGAGCCGGTGGACCTGCTGCTCTCCCCCGCCCCCATCCACAAGCACCACGGGGGCATGATCCAGGACTGCTACTCCTCCCCGCCGGGACTCTACGCCAAACTCTGCCGGGCCGTCGGTTCGCGGTTCAACCTCATGCACTACTGGGGCCCGCTGGCGTCGGCGAGGGTGGGCGAGTGGATCGCCTCCGCCACCGCCGCCCTGCTCCGCGACCGCGGCCTCGCCCCCGACCTGCTGCTGACGTACCTGCCCTCGCTGGACTACGACCTGCAGCGCTATGGCCCTCGCTCGCCCCGATGCGCCAAGGCCATCCAAGCCACCGCCGCCCAACTCGACACCCTCCACGCCGCCGCCCGCGAGGCGGGCTATGAGCTGCTGGTCTTCGGGGACTACGCGATGGGCGAGGTGACGGGCGGGCCCGTCTACCCCAACCGCGCCCTGCGGGAGGCGGGCCTGCTGAAGACCCGCCAGGTCAAGGACATGCTGTACCCCGACCTCTACGCGTCGGACGCCTTCGCGCTGTGCGACCATGAGATCGCCCACGTGTACCTGCGCAACCCCGACGTGCGGGAGCGCACTCGCGAGGTGCTGGCGGGATTGGACGGGGTCGAAAGTGCGATGGAACGCGACGAGACGACCATCCGCAGCCCGCAATCCGCAATCCGCGATTCCGCCTCCGCGGCGGGCGAGCCGCCGCGCACGCAATCCGCCCTCGGGATCGGCCACCCCCGCAGCGGAGAACTGGTCCTGATCGCCCGCGAGGGCCAGTGGTTCGCCTACCCCTGGTGGAGCGAGGCGTCCCAGGAGCCCGACTACGCCCGCCACGTGGACATCCACAACAAGCCCGGGTACGACCCGTGCGAGCTGTTCTTCGGCTTCCCGCCGATGAGCGTCTCCCGCAACGCGGACCGCATCCGCGGGTCGCACGGGCGCGTGGGCCCGGGGCGCGACGTCGGGTGGGCGACGACGCTGGACCTGGACCGCGAGCCCAGGACGCTCCTGGAGATCGCGGAACTCGTGCGGGAGTGGCTGGCACGGTAAGGCCGGTCTCCTCTCTCCCAAGCCCACCGACTGCGTCGGTGGGATGGATCCGATGGACAGGATGGACTCCATGGACAGTATGGACGGTGTGGACGGTGTGGACTGGACCGACGGTGGGGATGCGCCCACCATTCTCCTTCTGTGAGATCTTCAAAGCTGTGCAACCCCCCTCTCACCGCGCTGCTGCGTCTTTGCTTGGGGCCTTTGCGCGAGTCCTCTTCGCCCCTCGCCACCGCCCCTTGGGTTCCTTATAATGTGAGCCGTATGAAACCGAACGACACCCAACCGACCGCCCTCCCCGACGCAGCCCCGCCACGCGCCGCCGACGCCCCAAGCGATGTTTTCCACCAGCGCATCGCGGTGGGCTTCGACTACCCCGTGCACTTCACCCGCGGGCTGTTCCGCGTGGACAACCCCCTGCTCGCCGACGTCCTCGATCGCCGCCGCGAGGGGCGGCGCCACCGGGCGCTGGTGTACGTGGACTCGGGGCTGGCGGGGGCGAATCCGGACCTGCTGGGGCAGATCAAGGAGTACTTCCACGCCCGCCCTGACGCCCTCGAACTGGCCGCCCCCCCCACCATCATCCCGGGCGGACCGCCCGCGAAACAGGGCTACGAACTCATCCGCGACGTGATGTGGACGATCGGCAACCTGCACCTCGACCGCCAGTCCTACGTCCTCGCCGTCGGGGGCGCCAGCGTGCTCGACGCCCTGGGCTTCGCGGCGAGCATCGTGCATCGCGGGCTGCGGTTCGTCCGCGTGCCCACCACCACGCTCGCCCAGAACGACGCGGGCGTGGGCGTGAAGAACGGGCTCGACGAGCACGGGGCGAAGAACTACCTCGGCACGTTCGCCCCGCCCTTCGCCGTCCTCAATGACTTCGACTTCCTCCGCTCGCTCCCGCAGGAACACTGGATCGGCGGGATCGCCGAGGCCTTCAAGGTCGCCATCATCCGCGATGCGGACTTCCTCGACTTCCTCTGCCGCTACGCCCCCGCCCTGCGGAACCGCGACGAGTCCGCCATCGAATCCGCCGTCCGCCGCTGCGCCATCCTGCACCTCGAACACATCCGCGACGGGGGCGATCCGTTCGAGTTCGGGTCCGCTCGGCCGCTCGATTTCGGCCACTGGGCGGGGCACCGCCTGGAGATCCTCTCGCAGCATGCCCTGTCGCACGGGCAGGCGGTGAGCGTGGGCATCGCCCTGGACACCGAGTACGCCTTCCGCCGCGGGCTGATCCCCGAAACCGACCGCGACCGCATCCTCGACGCCCTCGACGCCTGCGGGCTCCCGACGTACGACCCGCTGCTGGACCTCCGCACCCGCGAGGGAACGCTGGAGATCCTCCAGGGCCTGGAGGACTTCCGCGAGCACCTCGGGGGCGTGCTCACCGTCACGCTGCCCCACCCCGTCGGGCAGCGCGTCGAGGTGCATACCATGAACCCCGACCTCATCGCCGCCGCCGTCGCCGCCCTCAAACGCCGCACCCCCGCGAGGTAACGCCCATGCAGGTCCGCTCCGACCCCCCGCTGCACCTGACCTACTGCCTCAACATCCACCCCGGGGAGACCTGGGCGGAGAACCTCACTGCCATCCGCACCCACGCCACGGTCGTGCGCGACAAGCTCGATTGGCACGCACCGTTCGGGCTCGGGCTGCGCCTCTCCGCCCTGGCGGCCGAGCAGCTCGCCGACCCCGCCAACCTCCACACCCTCCGCCAGACGCTGCTGGACGAGGGCATGTACGCGTTCACGATCAACGGATTCCCCTACGGGCGGTTCCACCGCACGCAGGTGAAGGAGAAGGTCTACGCCCCGGACTGGCGGACGGTGGAGCGGCGGGACTACACCAACCGCCTGGGCGAGATCCTCGCGTCCCTGCTGCCCGAGGGCGTCTGCGGGAGCATCTCCACCGTCCCGGGGGCGTACGCGTCGTGGATCACGCGCGAGAGCGACGTCCGCGCGATGTGCGAGCGCCTCGCCGAGACCGCCCTTCACCTCGCCGACATCGAGTTCCGCATCGGGCGGGAGGTCGTCGTCGCCCTCGAACCCGAGCCCGACTGCTACGTCGAGACCACGCAGCAGACCATCGACTTCCTGCGGGGCCCCCTGCGGGAGTACGGCGCGGAGCACCTGTGCGGGCAGCGGGTGGGCTGCTCTCGCTCCGACGCGGAGCGTCTCCTCGCGCGGCACATCGGGCTGTGCCTCGACACCGCCCACGCCGCCGTCGAGTTCGAGGACCCCGCCTCCGCCCTCGCCGCCTGCGAATCCGCCGGGGTCCGCATCGCCAAGATCCAGCTCTCCGCCGCCCTGCAGGCGACGCCCACCCCCGACACCCTCACGCGTCTCCGCGAGTTCTGCGACGAGGTCTACCTCCACCAGGTCAAGGCGAAGCGGGCGGACGGGGCGATCGTCTCCTACGCGGATCTGCCCGAGGCGATCGGCAGCGTGGGCGAGGGCGGAGCGCCCGACGAGGAGTGGCGGGTCCACTTCCACGTCCCGCTGTTCTTCGAGGACTTCTGCGGGATGCGGAGCACGAGCGGACAGCTCCTCGGATCCTTCGCCGATCGCCTGCGAAGCGGGGCGACCTACCACGCGGAGATCGAGACGTACACGTTCGGGGTCCTCCCCGACAGCGTCCGCCCCGAAAGCGTCGAGGACTGCATCGTCCGCGAGTACCAGTGGGTCTTGGGCAAGCTGCTGGGGGGCCGACAGACAGAGACGGCTGGGATGGACACAGACGAACGGACCGCGGGCATGAGGTGAGAGGTGAGAGGTTAGAGCACACGAGGGAGGCGTACTGCGAGGCTCTCACCTCTCACCTCTCACCTCTCACCTCTAACCTCTAACCTTTCCGCCCGCCGCCCTCCGCCAACGCACCGGATCGCAATCAAGGAGCACCCGATGCCCAGTGAAACCAACCGCCAGATCGTCCTCCACTCCCGCCCGCGCGGGGAGCCGGAGCCTGAGAACTTCGCCCTGATCGAGTCGCCGATCCCCCAGCCCACAGAGGGCGAGGTCCTCGTGCGGGTGGTCTACCTGTCCCTCGACCCCTACATGCGAGGCCGCATGCGCCCCGGGCGCTCCTACGCTGAGCCCGTCCGCAAGGGCGAGGTCATGTGCGGGGGCGCCGTGGGGCAGGTCATCCAGTCCCGCCACCCCGACTTCGCCGAGGGCGAGTTCGTCCTGGGCTATGCGGGCTGGCAGGAGTACGCGGCGGAGAAGGGCGACTCCCTCCGCAAGCTCGATCCGTCCCAGGCCCCCATCGCCTACGCGCTCGGCGTCCTCGGCATGCCGGGCATGACCGCCTACGTGGGCATGCTCGACATCGGGGGCCCCAAGCCCGGGGAGACCGTCGTCGTCTCCGCCGCCGGCGGGGCCGT